>CAQHJP010000055.1 GCA_948801035.1 uncultured Bacilli bacterium | reverse complement strand
TTTAATAAAAAACATTTTAAAGAAAAAAATTAGATTTATGCTAGAAAATATTGATTCTACAAGCGATTCAGATTCCAGAAAAGCTTTAGATCAAATGGCAAAATTTAGAAGTTTAATTAATGAAAAATATAAATATTTTTTAGACTCTAAATATATTTCTTTATTAAATCAAAAACTTGATATTTTATCACGCGAATTTAATATTAATGTAAAAAGAGAACAAAGTATTGAACAAAAAAGATTTGAACAATATTTATATCAAAAAAGCTTAGAAAATGAAACTTTAGAAAAAGAAGAATCTAAATCGAGGTAAGTACTTGAATTAAAGAGTACTTTTTTGATATAATTTATGCTAGGTGATAATATGAAAAAAGGTTTTACACTAGTAGAATTAATTTGTGTTGTAGTAATTTTAACTTTATTATTTATACTTGCTATACCTAGTATTTCAAATTTAATAAGTAATGAGGAAGAAAATATAAGTTCTAATATGGAAGATATAATAAAAAATGCTGCAGCTTTATATGTATCTGATTATAATTATTTAAAAAATGATGGATCTGTATATTGTATAGAAATAAATGAATTAATTAATAATAATTATTTATCAAATCCCTTAAAAGATCCGATAACAGGAAATTTAGTTGATACTTTAAAAAATAAATATGTAAGAGTTTGGGTAAGCAATGGAAATTTTGAATATTTGGTAAAAGGTGTTTCAAAGTGCGAAGAAATAAAATAGTTTTCTATTTTATTTTTTTACTTTTTATGATAAACTATTAAAAGTTAGGAAGTGAAAAAATGCTTAAAGTCAATAATTTAAGTCTTACTTTTAATACGAGAACTTTATTTGAAAATGTTAATTTAGAATTTAAAAATGATAATTGTTATGGAATAATAGGTGCAAATGGTGCTGGTAAATCAACATTTTTAAAAATATTATCAGGTGAGGTTGAATCTACGCATGGAGAAGTCGTAAAAGATAAAAAAGAAAGAATATCAGTATTAAGGCAAAATCATAATGAATTTGATAATTATACTGTACTTGATTGTGTAATATCAGGTAATGAAGTTTTATACAACATTATGAAAGAAAAAGATGCACTTTATATGAAAGAAGATTTTACAAACGAAGATGGAATTAGGGCCGCAACTTTAGAAGAGGAGTTTGCATCATTAAATGGTTGGCAAGCAGAATCTGATGCAGCTATATTACTTGCAGGACTTGGATTAGATAATAAGTATCATTTAAATTCTATGAGTGAATTATCAGATAAAAATAAAGTAAAAGTATTATTAGCACGTGCTTTATTTGGCGAACCTGATATTTTGCTTTTAGATGAACCTACTAATGGTTTGGATGGTAAAAGTATTATGTGGCTAGAAGAATTTTTAATTAATTTTAAAAATACAATTTTAGTAGTATCACATGATAGACATTTTTTAAATAAAGTATGTACACATATGCTTGATATAGATTATGGTAAAATTACTTTATTTGCAGGTAATTATGATTTTTGGTATCAATCTAGTGAATTAATACAAAAACAAATGAGAGATTCTAATAAGAAAAAAGAAGATAAAATAAAGGAACTTGAAGACTTTATTAGAAGGTTTTCAGCTAATGCATCTAAATCTAAGCAAGCTACTTCAAGAAAAAAGACATTAGAGAAAATAGTTTTGGACGACATTAAGCCTTCGTCAAGAAAATATCCATATATTAATTTTGAATTTGATAAAAATGTAGGTAAAGAAGTTATTACTTTAGAAAAAATAAATTATTCTATTGATGGTAAACAAATTTTAAAAGATATATCGATTACTATTAGACCTGATGATAAAATAGCTTTAATCGGTAATAACGAGATAGCTAAAACTACACTTTTAAAAATAATAAGTGGAGATATTGCGCCTGATTCTGGAACTATTAAATATGGTTCTCTAGTAAATATTTCAACATTTTTAAAAAATCATGATGAATTTTTTAGAAATGATTTGAATTTAATTGATTGGCTAAAACAATATACAGAAAATAAAGATGATAGTTTTGTAAGAGGTTTTCTAGGAAGAATGCTATTTTCAGGGGAAGAAACTTTAAAAAAATCTAATGTGCTATCTGGTGGTGAAAAAGTTAGATGTATGCTTAGCAAAATGATGCTTGAAAAATCTAATGTTTTACTATTTGATGAACCTACCAACCATTTAGATATTGAAAGTATAACAGCTTTAAATGAAGGGTTGAAAAGATTTTTAGGAGTTATTGTAATATCCACTTTTGATCAAGAAATAATTGAAACTATATCAAATAGATTAATTGAAATCAAATTTGATGGAACAATTCGCGATAAACAAATATCTTATTTTGAATATATAGAAAAGTATGGTTTAGATGAATAATTATATTGCATATAAAAGTACACTTTTAAACTTTTTGTTCGAAAATGCTAAAGAATTTAGTAAAAAAGATATTAAGTCATATTTAAAGCATGGAAGTGTTTTTGTTAATAATATAGTTATAACGAAATATGACTATGCTTTAAAAGATAATGATATTGTTACTATAAATAGATATAATAAAAATGAGAAATTAGATATTATTTACGAAGATGATGATTTTATTGCAGTAGATAAAAAAAGTGGAATTTTAGTTGTTGATAATGATTATAATACGAGAGAAACTTTATATAATATGGTAAGTGAATATGTTAAAAAAAGTAATAAAAACAATAAAGTTTTTATTTTACATAGATTAGATAAGGAAACATCTGGGGTAGTAGTTTTTTCAAAAAACAAAGAACTTAAAAAGATGTTACAAGAAAAGTGGAATAATTTAGTTAAAACACGAAAATATATTGCTATAGTAGAGGGAAAAGTAAAAAATGAGGACATATTAAAATCTTATTTGAAAGAAAATAATAATCATTTTGTTTATGAAACTAAAGAGGGTAAGTTAGCAATAACTGAATATAAAAAGATAAAAGAAAGTAATTTATATTCTTGGGTACTAATAAATTTAAAAACAGGTAGAAAAAATCAAATAAGAGTACAATTTAAAGGAATAAATCATCCAATAGTTGGTGATACAAAATATGGATGTAAAAATTCTAATTTTAAAAGATTATGTTTACACGCTTATGAACTTTCTTTTATTAATCCTATTAATAATAAAAAAATGGTGTTTAAATCACCAATTCCTAAATCATTTCAAATTGAGTTAAAATTTTAGCTCTTTTTTAAATTCTACTATATTTCTATATTTTAATTTTTGTTTTATGTCATTAATATTTTCTTTTTTTATATCGCCAACATCTAATATGTAATCTAAAAATTTTATATAATCAGAAAGCATTATAGTTTTATTTGTAATAAGTGAATTTGCAAGTACATATTTGTTTAAGTATAAAAATATATATAAAGAATTTGTTGTATAATTTGATAATATTTCAATGAAATTTTTAAATTTATTTAAATTTATATCAAAATTAGGCAAATTATATATTTGATAATAAATTTCAAGGATACTTATTATTAAATCAAATTCTACATCCATATCCATTTTTTTACTATAGAGTTTTAAATATATTTTTATATCAATATTATTATATTTAGTAGTTTTATTTTTCTTTTTGTTCTTTATTTTTGTATATATAATGTTATTAGCGATTTTATCAATAGCAATATTATTGGTAAGTTGCAACTGGTACATTTCATAATCTAAATTTGTTAATTCGTATTTCATAAACATCACTAGTTAAGTATTATAACATATATTTTAAAAAAAGTAATTAAAAAAGGATTCTTTTTTTAATTATACAATATAACTAGTAGGAGGAGTTATGAATATAAATGGATATAGTAATGAATATTATTTTGTAAAATATTTAAACGGTAAATATATTAAAGAGTTAAATCCCATGTTTAAGATGTTAATTGAGGATTTATACGGGCTTTTAGAAGATAATTTAGTAATAAAATGTTGGCTTAATGATAAACCTCAAAAAGCAGACTTTTTCATTGAAATAAATGATATTGTAAAAGGAATTAGTTTAAAAATGGGTAGTCGTAATTCTGTTCATGTAGAAAGAATTTCAGACTTTATACATTTTTTAATTGAAAATAAAATTGATAGGGATGTTATTATTGAATATTTAAAATATCATTATGCTGATGGGAGTACAAACGGAAGTGGAAAATATAGGATGTCTGTAGATAAATATAAAAAAGAAAATCAAACAAAGATAGATAGCATAAATTTAGCTATTAATAATTTAGATTTATTAAATAAAATAGTGGATAAATTTATTTTAAAAGGTAATAATTCTGATTCTAGTATTGCTTGTATAATTCATGGTACAACAACAAATTTTATTTGGATACTATCTTCAGATATAAGAAAAATTGTACTATCTAAAAATAATATCTATCAATCAGCAGTGCATTTTGGACCAATTACTTGCCAACCTAAAAGTCGATGTTTAAATTATAATCCAATTTATTAAAAAGATAGATTTTGTGTACAATTAAAATGGTATAGTCTTTTTGATGACATAATTTTAAATATAAATAATAAAATGGGCAAGTAACTATACATATTTGGGTATTATTCATATAATTATAATGTAGTATTAAAATTCTATTAATCAAATTTTAATTTTTCTTGGAAGGCGCTTGACAAATTACCAAATTTGCTGTAATATTAATGTTGTCTACTAATTGCAGGTGTAGTTCAATGGTAGAACTCTAGCCTTCCAAGCTAATAACGTGGGTCCGATTCCCATCACCTGCTCCAGTGACGTTTCTGTTCGAACTTTTATAGTTTGAACTTGAGATACATATCAATCCGTTCGGGTTGATTTTTTTGTGTTTACAAAAGAATTAACAAGGAAAGGATGTGATTTTTATGATAAAGTTTACTACACAAGAGTTAGAAATGGAAAGTAATTTAAAACAACGTATTGAGTTTATTTGTGAATTT
>CAQHJP010000054.1 GCA_948801035.1 uncultured Bacilli bacterium | reverse complement strand
TTTACTTTTTCTAAATCATTAGGTACATAAAATCTATCTAGTTTATTATTTTTATTTATAAGTACTAAATAATTATTTGGATTATTAATTTCTTTTATATTTTTATAAAATTGTTCACTATTTAAAATTAGAAATAAAATAAATATTACTACATAATAAGATTTTTTCAAATTAATTCACCTAATATATTATATGATTTATTTAATTATGTGATATAATGTATTTGGTGATATAATGAAAAAAGAACATACTAAAAACATATGTATTATAATTTTAATTGCTATAATTACATTATTACCTATGTTTTTTAGTGATTATACAAATGGACATGATACTAAATTTCATATTGCTAATATAATTAGTTATACACAGCAGATAAAAAGTGGATATTTAATACCTAAAATTTTAGGTAATATGGCACATGGTTTTGGGTATGCAACAGGTGTATTTTATCCTCCTCTTGCTCATTTAATAGCTTCTTATTTTAATGTGATAATTAATAGCCCATTTGTAAGTATTTATTTAACTTATTTTATAGGACTTTTAACATCAGGTTTATCTATGTATTTTTTATCTATAAAAATATCTAAAAATAGCAGTGTTGGACTTGTATCATCTGCTATTTATATGTTATTTCCGTATCATATCTGTAATATTTATATAAGGGATGCACAAGCAGAGTCTATTTTATTTGCATTTTTGCCTTTAATAATAAATGGATTATATGAACTATTTGTTTTAGAAAATACTAAAAAATTTTATATTTTATTTATAAGTGGTTATGTATTATGTATGTTGTCTCATCTAACGCTTACAGTATTTTTTACAGTTATAATTTTAATTTTACTTGCTTTAAATTTTAAAAAAACTATTAAAAATATAAAACCATTTTTAATAGCTTCTATATTTATACTTTTAATAACTTCATTTTTTACAGTTCCTTTAGTTTTAAACAAAATATCTACTATGTATAGAGTGTTTGAAGAAGGTGTTATGGTCCAGGGGACTTGGGGTAATGGATTAAGTCCTAAAGATTATATAAATGTATTTGTTAATTATAAAGATGAAAAAGTTAAGTATTTTATAGATATATGTAGTATCATAATGCTTGTTATAACTTTTATTAATTATAAAAAATATAATAATAAATTTTATAATTATGTGCTTATTTTTGGAATAATAAGTTTCGTAATAAGCACAAGATTGTTTCCGTGGGATATATTTCCTAAATCATTTAGAATATTTCAATTTCCTTGGAGATTTGTATCATTTGTATCAATTTCTGTAAGTTTATTATCCCCACTTTGTTTAAATTATTTTTTAGATAATAAAGTAATAAGTTATATTATTTGTTTGGTTTTAGTTTTGCTTTCCCAACCTTTATTACATTCTTTTTCAAACGAATTAATTGATTTAAATAATATAGATTATAAAATAGGTGAGGGATGGGAATCTGAATATTTGCCTAGTAGAGTATATAATAATTTAGATTATTATAATTCAAGAGACCATTTAATAAAAGGCGCAGATGCAACTATTATATTAGATAGTGTTCCTAAACTTAAATTTAGTATAGATACTACTGATTATGTTACTATAGAACTACCTAGAATATATTATAAAGGCTATACTTTAAAAGATGAAAATGGTAATTTTTATAACCTCTCTTTAAATGAAAATGGTTTTATAGAAGCTAACGTAGGTGAAGGTGTATATACACTAGATTATACAACTTCTAAAATAAATAATTTGTATGTTATAATATCATTAATAAGTTTGATAGGATGTGTGATTTTTATATGGATAAAGAAATAAGTGTAGTAGTACCTTGTTATAATGAAGAAGAATCAATTTTACTTTTTTATGATGAAATAA
The DNA here is from genome assembly GCA_948801035.1 of uncultured Bacilli bacterium. GTDB lineage: Bacteria > Bacillota_I > Bacilli_A > RF39 > UBA660 > Faecisoma. Next base: position 3,107 of record CAQHJP010000054.1, on the reverse strand, counting down.
AAAAAGTAATTGATACTATGAAAGGTAATATTTATTGATGATGGATCAGTTGATAATACTTTAAAATTAATGGAAGATTTAGCAAAAAAAGATAAAATTATTAGATATATTTCATTTTCAAGAAATTTTGGTAAGGAAGCTGGAATACTTGCTGGACTTGAAGCTTCAAGAGGTAAGTATGTATGTATGATGGATGTTGACTTGCAAGATCCACCAAGTTTATTAATAGAAATGTATGATTTAATTAAGAAGGAAGATTATGATTGTATTGCAACTCGTAGTGTATCTAGAAATGGTTATTCTCCTTTAAGAAAATTTTTAACAAAATGTTATTATAAGATTATCAATAAATTATCAAAAACAGAAATAGTAGATGGTGCAAGAGACTTTAGATTAATGAATAGAAAAATGGTTGATGCAGTACTTTCTTTAAAGGAATATAATCGTTATTCAAAAGGAATATTTTCATGGGTAGGATTTAAAACAAAATGGTTAACTTTTGAAAATAAAAAGAGAGTTGCAGGAGTTACTAAATGGAATTTCTTTAAATTATTTTCATATTCAGTTGAGAGTATAGTAGGTTTTTCAACAATGCCACTTTTAATATCTTCATTTGTAGGTTTATTATTTTGTTTAATAGCTTTTATAATGATTTTAGTTATCATAGTTAAAACAATAATATTTACAGATCCTGTATCTGGTTGGCCAAGCTTGGTATGTATTATATTTTTAGTAAGCGGAGTTCAATTGTTTTGTATTGGAATTCTTGGAGAATATCTAGCTAAAACATATCTAGAGACAAAAAATAGACCAGTATATATAATTAGGAAGACTGATAAAGATGATTAAATTATATAAAAAATATGAAGAAATAATAAATTATTTAATGTTTGGCGTTTTAACAACTATTACATCACTTGTAACATATTTTATATTTAGTAAAGTTTTTAATATTTATTATTTAGTTAGTAATGTAATTGCTTTTATAGTATCTGTTTTATTTGCATTTGTAACAAATAGATTGTATGTTTTTAAAAGTAATGATAAAAATATATTAAAAGAGTTTATATCATTTATATCTTCTAGAATATTTTCATTTTTAATAGAACAATTAGTGATGTATATACTTGCTGATTTAATAAAAATTGATGATATGACTTCTAAGGTGATAGTTCAAGTTTTAGTTATTGTACTTAATTATATATTAAGTAAATTAATAGTTTTTAGAAAATAGGTGTATTTATGAAAAAACGTAAAATGAAAAAAAATGTTAGTAAAATATTTTTGATTTTATTATTTATTTTATTTATAATTTTTTTAATTTGGTTTATAGATAATAAAAAAAATAATGATGCTAATAAAAATAATGATGATAATAAAAGTCCTATAGTGGATCCAAAACCAAGCAAACCGGATAATCCAAGTGAAAATGAAAAGCCTGAGGTATTAACGTATTTAAACAATATTACTTATGATGTTAATTTAGATAAGGATATAGAAAAAGTTATAATTGAATATATGGATTTATATTATAAATCAATGAAAGAATTAAAAGAATATGATTTTACTTATTTATTTGCAAATGAAGAAGCTGGATTAATTAATCAAACTGCTATTTCACTTCTTGTTGAAATAAGGAAATTAAAGCCTAATGATTTAACATTAGATAAAGCCTTATATGATTTAAAAATTGAAAGTGTAAGTAAGAAAAATGATACTATAGAAGTTAAATTAAGAGAAAGTAATTACTTAAATTTTAATTTTATGAAAGATATAACTTCACGTGTTTATAATATTGAAAATGATTTTACATTTAAATTAGTAGATGGTAAATATAAAATTGTTAAATATAATAAAGTTCAAGATTTTTATGTAATGGTAACAGGAAAGTATTCAACAGGTGGAGCTATAGCGCTTAATAAGATTAAATCTGATTATTTAAATTTAATTAAAACGAAAGAAGATAAGTTAAAAGTTGATTTAGAAAATTATTTAAATAATAAAGGAATAAATTTAAAAATATGTGATCATAGTTATGATAGATTAAAAGCTAAAAATTATGCCGTATCATGGGTAGGAAAAAGAAATTCTGATTGGCCAAAATATGATTCAAATTGTCAAAATTACGTTTCTCAAGTAGTATATGAAGGGACAGTTCCAATGGACTATATTGGAGAAAATAAATGGGGAAATTATAATAATAAGACAAAAACAGGATCTTTAGATACTACATGGACTTATGTTCCATACTTTTATAATTATGTAAAAAATAATACAGGTTATGGTATTTGTGGCGATGTTGATGTTAATTTATATTATGCTGAGGCTGGTGATGTAATTCATGTAGGAACAACTGGTCCTACTAAACATGCTTTAATTGTTATTGATACTATAAAAGAAAATGATAAAGTTATAGATGTTTTAGTAAATTCAAATACTGTAGATTTAGAAAATTATCCTATATCTGCTTATGTTTATCCGTATGTAAGTTTAATTAAAATATATGGATGGAATGACTAATGAAAAAAAGAATATATTTAGTATTTATATCAATTTTAATAATAATTATATGTATTTATCTATACAATTTAATAAATGTATCTGATATAGTAGAAATAGCTTTATTATAAAAAAAGATTCAAACAAAAAGTTTGAATTTTTTTACATCATTTGAAAATTAGAATTATTATAATTTCCTCCAACTAAATTTTCTAAATTAGATACACGTCTTTCTAAAATATTAAGTTGCATAGACATATCTTTAAGTTGTTGATCTGCTGAGCCCATTTGATATCCTTGATTATAATTCATTTGATTAGACATTCCACTAGGTGATCCGCTTGGCATTTGAACCATACCTATTGGCATCATTTGTGGCATTTGTGTTACTGGATAAACTGGGTATGTAGACATACAATTTCTATCTTTTTTCAAGATTAATTCCTCCTCATCTACTTAATTATATGCTTCCTTTAAATTTTGGTGTATAATTAAATAGGTGATTGTAATGCGACTTAGAAATATTAAAAATGCACAAGATATAATAAAAAAGAGTAATTATTTAATTGAAAATCCAAATAATTATAAATCAAATTTTAAAAGTTTAT
>CAQHJP010000053.1 GCA_948801035.1 uncultured Bacilli bacterium | reverse complement strand
ATTTTAATCACCACTTTAATTATACAATAAAAAATCTATATAATATAGACTTATTTTGATTTTATTTCATTAATATAATTTTCTATTTTATTTGCCCAAGATGTACTACTAGCATATTTAACTCCAATTTTACTAGGAGTGTCTAAGCCTTTATCAATATAATTATATTTTATATTTTCAATCATTTTCAAAATTCCTTCATCAAGTGATGAGAACAATATATACCCACCACATGAATTTCCCTTCATGCCACCTACATTATTACATTTCTTAACTAAATTGCTGCAATTATAACTACAGCCTGTTTCATGAAGTATAATCGCTGTAATTAAGTATGGATCAACACCTAATTCTAAAGAATAATTAACGATTTCATTACCTTTTTCTGTTAAATCTGAATTCAATGATTTATTAATTTGACTAATCATTAAATCAACGTCAGATTCATGAGCTATATCTTCATTAGACATTTCATTTGCAGAAAGCACTAAAGTAGTATCAACTATAACTTCTTTATCATTTATATTGCTTATAAATACACTAAATAAAATTATAATCATTATTATCTTTTTAATCAAATACAAACACCTCATTATTTTTTAGTGAAAACATAAACCATGTTACCACAAATACAAATATGAGTCAAATTTGTTTACTTTTAATTTTTTCTTTAATATCAAGTTCATATATAGAATGACATATTTTATTATAATAAAATTTTTTTATTTTGTTAAAATCTTTAAGCCTTATAGCTTCATCCATAGCTTCTATATAAATACTTTTTTCTTTTTTAGTAACATATATAAAAGGCAAATTTACTTTTTTTAATAAAAAATTAACGAATGCTCTAAAAGTTCTTCCATTTCCATCTATAAAAGGATGTATCTCAATCAACCTGCATTTAAGTTCTATTACTTTATCAATATAAAGAATAAGTAAATCAACATCATTAGCCTCATTTACTTTATCTTTAAGTTCTAATATATCACTATATTCATTATATAATAAAGCAATTTCTTTAGAAATATTTTTGTATTCACAAGTATTTACATCACTATCTTTAATAACCACCATACTATTTCTAAAACTGCCACCAAAATTTTTATATGGAACTTTAGAATACAAAATTGAATGAATAACTAAAATAACATATATATTAGGGCAATTATCTATATTTTTACTAATGTAATCATAAACAGCACTAAGACCTAATCTTTCTTTTTTATTATGCACATTTTCCATTTCATTTTCATTATAAATATATTTTCTTTTAAAACTTTCAACTATATCTTCAAAACTTGATTTGCCTTCATATTAAAATAACTTTTAATTAAATTTTCAGGAGATATTATGTTTTCTTTATTTAATTTATACATTAAAAACATAATTTCAATAAATTCAGAATCACTAACAAAAATATCACCACCAGGGTGATATTATAATATATCAATTAATTTCTATCAACTTTTTTTCTAATATAGAATATAAATATGTTTTTGCAGGTTTTTTACTAATTTTTTCAATATATTTCTTATATCCATTTAATTGATTTATATATGCATCGTTATCTATATTTTTTAATTTATAATCAACTATTTTAAAGTGATCATTAAATTCAAGTAACAAGTCAATAACGCCATGATATGTAATATTATCTATTTTATATATAAACTCATATTCTTTATAAATATTTATACAACCTTCAAATATTTTAGTATTAACGAGTGGCATAATTTCATTTTTATAAGGATTTTTTTCTAAATTGTTAAAATCAGCATTTTCAAATATACTGTGTATATTAATACCCATCTTTAAATTATTATATTCTTTTTTATCAATTAAATGTTTTACTTCATCTGAAAAATGTTTTTCTAATTTTATATTTGAATTATTCTTTAACTCATCAACTATAATTTTATCATCTACTCTATTTATAAAATCTTTATAGTTTGTTTTTTTAACAAAATTATAATCTTTAGTTAAATTAATATTATCTAAATTAATATATTTATAAAATGGTAATAATTTATCTTTAATAGATAAAATTATATCAAGAAAAGATCTATATTTTAATTTATCATTTATATCAAATGTTTTAGAACTATTAGGTATAATTAATATCATTTTTTCTTTTGCACGTGTTAAAGCAACATAAAGTAATCTTATTCTTTCACTTATTTCTTCTTTTAAATAATCTTGCTTTAATAACTCTTTATAAAATGTATTTTTATATCCATCTTCAAAATAAGTAGATACTATTCCATAATTTTTATCAAATATAAATTTTTCTTTTAATTCACTTATATTAAATTCAAAATATAAATTAGGAAAATAGCAAATATGAAATTCTAATCCTTTAGATTTATGTATACTCATCATTTTAACGCCAGATTCATCTATTTTAGGTGAATACTTTATCTCATAATCATTATCTAAAATTTCGCATAAATAATTATAAAAATCTTCTTTTGAATACCCTATATTTTTTAAATCTTCAGCTATATTTATTAAATAATCTAATGTATTTATATTTTCATAAACATTGCCTACTGTAATAATTTTTTCATAAAATTCAAATTCACTTACTATTTTTAAAATAAGCTCTTTAATATCTAAGTTCGGATTAATATTACCTAATTTTTTAAAAACTATAGAATCTTTAAAACTATTATTTTTAAAAAGATTAAATATTTCATTATCATCCATATTAAATAAATAACTCCTACAAACACTTATAAATGAATATTTAAATTCAACTGAAGTGCTATCATTAATAAATAAACTAATAATATTTTTAATAATATTTACTATAATGTTTTCAGTTAGTTTTAAATCATCATATATAGATATAGGAATGTTTAAATATTCAAATATTCGTTTATACAAATTAAAATTTGTTTTTTTATCTATAAGTATCGCAATATCACTATATTTAATATCTCTTAAAACTTTCAAATCTTTATCAAAAATTTGATATTTCAAATCTATTTTTTCTTTAATATCATATGCCATGATAAAGGCTTCAATTTCTTCTTTTTTATAGTTTGATTCTTTCAAGTAATCATAATTATATATCTCGATATTATTGTTTTGATTAGTACTGCCTAAAGTTTCATATGATGTATTTCCAAAAACCATACTATGAGACTTATTATAATCAGCCCCACCTATTTCATTTGTCATAATTGATGAAAATATCAAATTAATATTATCTATCACTTCGCTTCTAGATCTAAAATTTTTATTTAAATCTATTTTTATCCCTAAAGTAGAGTCAGTATATGATTCATACTTATTTTTAAATAAATCAGGATTTGCGTTTCTAAATCTATAAATAGATTGTTTTATATCACCAACAACATAACAATTATTATTTTCTATTTGTGATATAAATAAATCTTGTAAATCAGAAGTATCTTGATATTCATCTATTAGTATTTCATTTAAACTAAACTTTATCTCATCTTTAATATCTTCATTTTCCTTTAGTATTTTTATTGCCATAGATGCTATATCATTAAATTCATATAAATCTAAATTAAATTTAAATTTAAATAATCTTGTATTAAGTTCTTTTATTATATCTATAATTACTTCTACATTTGATTTAGTTTTATAAATTGATTTTATAAATTCCTCTTTAGTTTCATACATACATAAATTAGTTAATTCTTTTAATATATTATTTATTTTTTCTTTTAACTGTTTAACTTCATCATCAGAGTTTCTAGGCAATTTAGGAATATCATTAATATTTTTTAAAATATTATCATAGTTTTTTGATTCTAATAATTTACCTATACTAGATATTAATTTTTCATAATAATCAATTTCAACTAACTCTTTTATCTCATCAACTAATATGTTTAAAGTTGAAACTTTATCTAATAATAATTCTTCATATTTATTAAAATTTGATAATATCTTATTATCGTTATAATTAAGATTTATGTAATTATCTAAATAACTATCCAAATCATATATCATAGTAAGTTTTAAATACATAGTAAGTAAAGTGTTTTTTATCTCTTTATCATCTTTGCAACAAAAAGTATCAATAAAATTTAAAAATTTTTCATCTTCTAAATTGTATTTTTCATCAAATATCTCATCTATTATTTTTCTTTTTTCTATATCTACTACACTTTTTTCAATTATTCCAATAGAACTAGATATATTAAGTAAGTAACCATATTTTTTTACAATTGACAGAGCATACGAATCAAATGTTGTAATATAACTTGAATCAATTTTATAAAGTTCTTCTTTAAGAGAAGGTTCATCTTTTATTTTTTTTCTAATACGTTCTTTCATCTCAAAAGCTGCAGCATTAGTAAAAGTTAAAATAAGTAAATTATCTAATGATACTCCATCCTTTAGCTTTCTTAAAACACGTTCACTTAAAACCGCTGTTTTACCTGATCCTGCTGCTGCTGATACAATTATATTTGTTTTATCTTTAATAATTGCATCACTTTGTTCTTTTGTCCAATTAGGCATTAATATCACCACCTAAAAATTCTTTATAATTTTGTTCTTTTAAATTTATTATATTTTCTTCTTTTACATAACAAATATCTTTGAATTTACAATACTCGCATCCTTTTAAATCCGTGCCAATTCTTTTTGGATTAATGGAAAAATTACAATCAAGAATATTAGTTATCGCATCATCTATTTTTTTTGATACAATACGCTCTATATTATCAATCTTTTCTTCATCTAATACCTTTGAATACACATAAAAACCTTTTTCTGTTAATTTTAAACTTTTTATCATATTACTATTTATATAGTTTTTATCTAGCTTGTTTAAATAATTGGTATTACTATTTGTAAAACCATCTAATTTATATAATTTTTCACATTCTAATTTATAATCACTTTTAGGATTATAAGGTTGTTTACTATGAATTATATTTTGAAAATAAAATCCTGCCACTTTAACATTTTTTAACTTAGAATTTTTTATTAAATAAATATATATAGGTAAC
>CAQHJP010000052.1 GCA_948801035.1 uncultured Bacilli bacterium | reverse complement strand
GATATGTTTAAAAAAAGTAAGGATGAAATAATGGATATATTAGATTTGCCTTATTGGTGTAATACAAAATATATACCACTATTATCTAAAGATATTTGGAATAGAACTAGTGATGAAATTATAGAAATATTAGATTTACCATATTGGGATGATACTAGCTATGTTCATTTATTAACTAATAAAATATGGAAAAATCCAGCTAGCAAAATAGTATCTGTAATTAATATACCTTATTTTAATGATCCTAAATATCCACATTTACAACACTTACTTGTACCATCTTTATTTGATAAATCAGTTGATAACATTACTGGTATGATAGAATTATTTATAGAGTATAAAATTGATGGATTTTTAAAAATGACGGTATTAGGTAAAAGCGTTGATCTTATGAGAATACTTTTTGAAATATTTACAAAAAATGATATTCCTTTAGTTGAAAATGGTATTTTAAACAACAAACTATTCTATTCTAAAGTGGAATTAAAAGAAAAATTAGGCATTGATATAGATAAGTCAATTGCAAAAAGAAAAGCCAAAAAACTAACTAATTGTTAGTTTTTTTGTATAAAAATTATAATCAAATACATAATAAGGTAGGTGATTATATGGCTAAATATAGAGTTGAGATAAGTGGTATTAATACGTCTAATTTAAAAGTTTTAAAAAATAGTGAAATGGTAGAATTATTTAAAAGGATAAAAGATGATCCTTTTGCTAAAGAACAGTTAATAAACGGTAATTTAAAACTTGTACTATCAACAATAAAAGGATATACAAATAGATGTGATAATATGGATGATTTATTTCAAGTTGGATGTATTGGTTTAATTAAGGCAATTGACAATTTTGACTTATCACATGAAGTTAAATTTTCAACTTATGCAGTACCAATGATATTAGGTGAGGTAAAAAGGTATTTAAGAGATAGTAGTGGACTGCGTGTTGCTAGAAGCTTAAAAGATATAGCATATAAATCTTTTAAAGCAAAAGAAGAACTCGTAAATAAACTAAATCGTGAACCAACTAATAAAGAAATAGCTTTTTATCTAAATCTTACTGAGGCGGAGGTAACAGAAGCACTTGATGCTATGAGAGATGTAGTTAGTATGTCAGAACCTATTTATAATGAGGGCGGAGATACTATATATTTAGAAGAACAATTAAAAGATAAAGAAAAAACATCATTAGATAATCTAATTATGCTTAAAGATGCCATTTTAAAATTAAAAGATAAAGAAAGATATATAATAGAAAAAAGATATTTTGATGGTATTACACAAATGGAATTATCTGAAAGTATTGGAATATCTCAAGCACAAATATCTAGAATTGAAAAAAACTCTTTAGATTTGATGAAAAAAATGATTAAATAAACATATATATAAATAGGTGGAATATGAAGTTATCAGATTTACAAAGTAAGGATATAGTTACACTAGAAGGTAAACATGTTGGATCTATTGTTGATGTTATTATTAGCGATGGTTTTATTAAATATATTGTTGTTGAGAAAAGTAAATTTTTATTATCGATGTTTTCATCCTCAAATTTGTTAGAGATAAAATGGTCACAAATTAAAACAATAGGTGAAGATGTTATATTAATTGATTTAAAACTAGACTAATTAATTATTTTTTGATATAATTAATTAGTCTTTTAAATTTATTAAAGAAAGGAGGAACTTATGAAAATCAAAATTTTTGCACTTGGTGGATTAAATGAAAATGGTAAAAATATGTATGTAGTTGAAGTAGATGATGAAATATATGTTTTTGATGCAGGTTTAAAATATGCCGATGATAAAATGTTAGGAGTAGATTATATTATTCCTAATTATGATTATTTAATTAAAAATAAAGATAAAATAAAAGGAATTTTTATAACACATGCTCATGATGAACAAATGGGAGCTATATCAGATATATTAAATGACATTCCATATATAAATATTTTTGGAACAAAATACACTCTTGATATACTAAAAGAAGAGCTAAAAGAAGATAATAAAACAGCAAATTTAATTGAAATTAAACCTCATAGAAAAATGAAAATTGGTAAAAATGAGATATTTCCAATAAGTTTATCGCATAGTGTACCAGAGACAGTAGGTTATGTACTTTATACTACTTATGGTGCAATATTTTATACTGGCCATTTTGTATTTGATCCTTCTATGAAAGGAGCTTATAAAACTGATATTGGAAAACTTGCCTATGTTGGTAAACAAGGAGTATTATGTTTACTTAGTGAATCAACTTATGCATCTAATATAGGATATACATCTCCTAATCATAGAGCATACAACTATTTAAAAGAACTTATATCTTCAAACCCTGGTAGAATTATTTTAAATATTTACAAAGGTCAAATATTTAGGATACAAGAAATACTTAATTGTATAGATAATAGAAAACTAGTAATTTTAGGTAAATCATTAGAAAATAATATACTTAAGTCTATAGAAAATGGAATAATTAATTTTGATAAATCTAAAATTGGTAGTGTTCATCATATGGATAAAAATAGTATTGTACTTGTTTGTGATGAACGTGAAAAACCATATTCTAATATTAAAAGAATAGTAAAAGGATATGATAAATTTTTAACTTTATCTGATACAGACACTGTAGTTTTTGCATCACCTGTATATGATGGAATGGAAAAAACGGCTACAATGCTATTTGATGATATTGCTAAAATTGGTTGTAATTTAATTACAATGCCATCGAGCAAATATCCATCACTTCATGCATCTAGTGAAGATTTGATGCTAATGTTAGATTTAATGAAACCTAAGTATTATTTTCCTGTAATAGGTGAATATAGATATCAAGTTGCTAACGCTGAGATAGCTAAACAATTTGGAATGAATGAAGATAATATAATACTTAATTTAAATGGTGCAGTAGCTGTTTTTGAAAAAGGTTTATTAACTAAAGAATCTATAATTATCAAAACTGATGATATACTAATAGATGGTAAAACAGTTGGTGATGTTGGTGAATTAGTAATAAAAGATAGAGAAATGTTAGGTGAAAATGGTATTGTTTTAGCAATAGCTATAATAGATAAAAAGACAAAAAAAGTTTTATCAAGTGATATAGTTAATAAAGGTTTTATATATACAAAAGACAATTTAGAACTTATAAATAATGCTAAAGAAATGATGCTTAATATTATTAAAGATAATACTAAATCATCATATGTAGATTATGCTAAAGTTAAAAATGAAATTAGAGATAAAATTGGTAAATATTTTTATCAAGAAACTGAATCTAAACCAATTATATTAATAATGATGCAAGAAATATAAACACTATATTTACAAATACTGTATTTACATGTATAGTGTTTTTTTGTTATAATAAAAGTAGGAGATGATAAAATGAAAAGAACAAGTAAAATATTATTTAGTGCGTTAGCTATTATGTTATTAGTAGGATGTGATTTTAAAAATAAAGAAACTAAAGATAATGATACTACGCCAAAGGAAAATGTAACTGTTGAGACGTATACAGAAACATCTTTATCAACAGGAAATTTACTTCCAGTTAGTGCTCCACAAATAACAAGTATTAAAAGTGGTGCAAAAGCAATAAATAAAAAGATGTTAGAAAAAATTATACTTAATGCAGCTAGTATTAGTAGCTCTTATGATTTATGTCAAACTGAGCAAAATAGTGATAAACAAAATGAAAACTATGATTGTGAAAAATCTTATATCAAATATGATTATGAAATAAAAAATGATATTATTGCAATAGATATAGAAACTGTACATAGTTATTGGCCTGCATCTGGAGATGGACATTTTAATGATAATTATTTCTATGATATTAAAAATGATAAAGAATTATCTTTAAAAGAAGCATTACCATTGATGGGGTATACAATTAATGATTTAAAACAATTAAATTATACAAGTTTTGATCAATTAGTAGAAACTGAGTGTTCTGATGCAAAATATATTATCAAAAATAAAAAAGGCACAATTAGTGCAGTGGATTATAATGTTGCAAAAAATGGTTGCGCATAATATAATTTAATATAGGAGTGTAAGTTATGAATAAAAAAAGAATTATTATTATAAGTAGTATAGTTTTAGTTATACTTATTTTAACAGTAGGATTATATGGTATATTATATTTAAATAAACCCAAAAATATATTTTTAAAAAATATTAATAATGATTATAAAAAATTAAGCGCTTTAATTATGGAAGATGATATAGATACAAAAACTATAAAATCTTCAAATAAAGTTGATTTTAATATAGACATTAGTGATGAAATAATACCTACAGAATTATTAAAAGAAATTAATAATATTGAATTGGAATTTGATTCTTATTCTGATTTAGATAAAAAACTTTTAAATTTACTTATTAATTTAAAATATGAAAAAAATGATTTGCTTAATTTGAAAGTTTATGGAAAACCTAATAGTTTGTATATAAATATGAAAGATATTTATAATAAATATATTGAAATTCCATATGAAGAATATAGTGAGATATATAATACAGTTGATAACAAAGAAATAAAATATGTAACTGATAAAACTTTTGAATATATAATAAATAATTTAAATGAAAAAGATTTTACTAAAACAAAAGAAACTATCAATATAAATAACAAAAATGTAAAAGTAAATAAAATTTCTTACATATTAAATGAAGAAAAATTTACTAATTTGAGTGTTAATTTTATTGAAAAAATAAAATCAGATGAAAAATATTTAGAAATACTTTCTAAATTAGTAAATGAAACAAAAGAAGAATTAGTTAAAGAACTTGATGATGCTAAATCTGAATTTAATTCTAAAACTGAATTTGATAAAACGGAAATTGAATTTATAATGTATACTAATGGATTATCAAATAATAGTATTAAATATATGATTAAGTCTGAAGATTTGAAAATATCATATTCAAATTATAATAATATAATAAAAATATCAGTAGATGAAGATGAAAATTTAATTAGTATTGTAAATGAGAAAAAA
>CAQHJP010000051.1 GCA_948801035.1 uncultured Bacilli bacterium | reverse complement strand
AAATTCAAAAATGTATTAGATTTAGAGACTATAATAAATAATTATGAGCAAAGAATTGATATAGAATCTAAAATAGTTAAAATGATAGACAAAGTTCATTCTTCCTCAACTTTTATAAAATATGAAAGTGAAAAACCAATTGATGTTAATAATCCCAATATTATGCCAGTACTTATAAATGATCCTTATGTACAAAGTAAAATAGCTTTAAATGAAGATGTTGCTGATATGTTCTTTGAGTTTCATACAAAAGCTATAAACATAACAGATGAAGAATGCATAAAATATAAAATAAGTAAGGAAGATGCATCAAAAATTACAAATGTTATATTAGCTTTTATAAAAGAAATGCATAATCAAAAACTAACTGGTACTTTATTTGATTTTAAAAATGATTTTCCTAAAGATGCTATGATATATAATAAAAATAAATAAAAGAATTTAATCTTTTTTTTCTTGTATGCAAATATAAACTTAAAAATATTGCTTTAATATTAAAAATATGATATATTATTTGCATATAGAGGTGTAATTCAATGGTAGAATGACGGTCTCCAAAACCGTTCATGTGGGTTCAACTCCTGCCACCTCTGCCAATTTTGTAAGAATACTCCAGTTTTGGAGTTTTGATATATATAGGAAAGGTTAATAGAATTAAAAATTTGATAATAATTAAAAATTGAAAGTTTAAATATTTTATCGAATAATATATTTAGGAGGCGTATATTATGGATTCATTATTTAGATTAAATAAAATTATTGAAAATAATTTAATGTATAAACACTTAGATGAAAAAAAATTACAAGAATTACTTTTAACTGCAAAAGAAGCATACAAAACTGTAACTAGTATTTCAGAAAATAGTATTCAAACTCAGTATATTTCAGATAGAAATTATAATAAAAATAATATAATTTTATCAAATGAAGCAAAAATATTACGTTGTAATATTGAAAGACTTGAACAAGAATTATTAAAATATGGCATTGCTCAGGAAAAAGATAAGAGTAAATAAAATATAAATTCAGGGAGGTTTATATGGATAAAATTGCAGCTCTTTTAAAAGAGATAGAAGATTTAAAAATACAAAGACAAATAGCAGAAGAAACAATAAAAATGGTAAATGAAAAAAGCGAATTAGATTATGCTGAAATTGCAAAATCTTATTATGAATTTTATGCCAATAAAAAAAATAAAGAATTTGTTTTATATGATAGATTTCCAAGTTTAAGTGCTTTAGATATATATGCATCTAGAATGGGCAATTTTCCATTATATGAATATGGAAATTTAAATGTTAAAGAACTTGCAGAAATCATAAAACATTTATATCAATTTAAAACAAGTAAAGAATATAGTATTCTAACAATAGGATTATATGAAAAAGTATTTAAAGAACAGATTTTTGTATCATATAAACCACATCTATATTTAATGATTGGAAATAATAAAACTTTAAGACCATATGAGGAGTTTGATGGAAAATTTGCCTCATCAAATAAATTATACTATTCTATAAAAGAAAAGGGTCAAAACATTATTAACATTGATGCTGATGGTGCATATACGCGCATTGTAGATATAAGAACTTATAAAAATAAAGATTTGGAAGAATTTATATTAGCACCAGAAGCTATTTGTAAAAGACAAAGCCAAATGAAGATGCTTGATGATAATTTTTACAAACGTATGCTTCTTGAAATATCTATAGAAAAACAAATTTTTACAAATAATATTAAATCTAGTTTAAATCACTCAGGTGGTTATAAAATTAAGGGTATAAAAGATGTAATGTCATTTAATGTTCACCCATCAGATAGTTATATAGCTAAAATATTAATTAGTATAATAATATATAAAAGAAATAATCATATAAAAGATCTATCAGCTGATGATTATAATCATATATTTGATGTTTTATTTAATGAAAAAGTGGATATTATTGGCGATGCAAAAAAAGATATTCCAAAGGAATTAATATATATTCCAGAAAAAAATAATATTAAATAAATTATAAGCACAAATTAAATGTGCTTTTTTTTGTGTAAAGTAAATATCAAAAATATAGTTAAAGTATTTAAATTTAAATATAAATATGTTATATTCATATTAGAATATAGGAGGTTTATATGGAAGTTTTATTTAAAGAAGCTGATATTAACGATGTAGAAGGAATAATTGATTTATGTAATGAATGTTTTGAAGAGTCTACTAGTTATGAATTTGCTAAAGATGTTTTTTTAAAAACAAAGGATGATGAAAATCAAATTTATATTATAGGAGTTGTAGATGATAAAATTATAGCTCATACAAAAATCACTATAATACCTACAATGTATGAAAAAATGAATACATATGCGATAATTAACCATGTGTGTGTTAAACCAGAGTATAGAAGACATAATATAGCTACAAAAATGTTAGATGAAGTAACTAGAATTTGCAAAGAGAAAAATTGTAAAGCTATAGAACTATGGAGTAATAATTTCAGAGTTCCAGCTCATGCATGTTATAAAAAATATGGTTTTATAGTTAATGATGCAAAATTTTTCTCAAAAGAAATATAGAGGTGTGATTTATGAAAATAAGTAATATTTATATTGGTGGTTGGTTTCAAAGAACAATGTTACAATTATCAGAGGTATATGATTTTATAAGAGATTGTAAAACACAATTACCACTTGATTTAGATAAACTAGCTGAATATAGAAAAAATTTATCTATTGGTAAAATAGATTATAATGTTGCAGGATTAGAATATTTAATTTTTACAACATCATATAATATATCTGTTAAAATATTTGAAGATGGTTTAATTATACTTAATAATACTGATGTATCTGAAGATACTTTACTATCAGATTTAGATGATTTAACTGATTATTATGAAAACAAATTATCTCCAGCTTTAAGTTATTTATTTAGTTTAGGTGCTCCAGTTCCAAAAGAACTTGCTAAAATAGAAACTGTTTATCCTTATTTTATAGTGTGTGATAATTCTTCTAAAGAAGAAATAACAGAACTATTAAATAGAACAGAAAAACAAAAATATTTTGAATTTGTAAATAATAATTATGATGTTATAAGAGGAGATAAATATTATTTTATAAATAATAAAAAGAAGAGTGTCGATAATATAGAAAGATACATAGAAGAACAAGTATTTATTCGTGAATTTAAAGGACAAATGCATAGATATTTAAACTTGCATAGAATAATTTGGGAAAGAATTGATGAAGTTAAAGAAAATGCTAAAGTAAAAGGTTCTGATATTGTTAAATTTACAACCAAGCTACAAGGTTATGCTAAAACAGTTAATTTAATTGATGGTAGAATTGATCAAATGAGTACTTATATATCAACTCGTGAAAAAGTTGCTAAAAATGATGAAGAATTAGCTGAATTTTTAGCTATATCAGGTTATAGATATGAAACATTAAATGATACTTTAAAATATATTAAACATTTATGGACTATGACTAAAAATTATGTTTCATCAGCTCAAAAATTATTTGATGGATTAAAAAGTGATGTTAGCAATAAATCTATTAATGGACTTACTTTGGTTACATCAATGTCTGCAGGTACATCAGTAATAGGATTATTAACTAAATCAGCTCCTGAATTTACAATATTTGGATTTATATATTTCTTTATATTAGCACTTATAGTTTTAGGTACTAATAAAGTATTAAAATCAATTTCTAAAAAAAGAATTTATGAAATATCTGATATCGAGTATGATAAGGACATTAAATGAAAAAAGTATTCGCACCACTTATAACGCTTTTTAAAATAGATAATAAAAAAACTTTTTATGTAGTTTTAATGTTTATATCAGCAGCAATACGTAATATTGCTATACTTCTTCCACCAATTGCAACATCTGGAATAATTATGATGATAACAAATAATAATTTTAATGGAATATTTTCATATGTAATTATGTATATGGCATTTTACTTTGTATATTTCACAACATATCAAGTTAATTATTATAGTTATGGTGTCTTAGCTGATTATTATCATATTGAAATTCAAAAATTATTGTTTAATAAAGTAGCTACAAATGATGAAATATTTTCATCTGTTTCTAAAGGTAAAATAATTGAAACTTGTAGTCAAGATATTAGATATTTAGTAGATGTAGTAGATGCATCAGTTGAATTTGTTATGGGAATATTACAACTCATAATTATATTAGTAATATTCATGTATTATAACGCCATAATAGCAAGTTTAGTTTTAATACTCGATTTAGTATATTTAAAATTAATGAGTAATAATTCTAAAAAAGTATCTAAATACTATGAAGGTACTAGAAAATATGAAGATAAAATAATTGACACATTTACCCAAACATTAAGTAATTTAAGACAAGTAAAATCATTAAACATGATGCCTAATTTAGATAAGAATATTGATAAATCTAGAAATAAATGGAGGATAGAATATAAAGGTAAAAATAATTCTTTAATTAGAAGATATTGTCAAATACCATATATAGTTTATATAAGTAAAATTGGATTATATATTTTACTTGCATATTTAGTAATAAATAATTATATGACTTTAGATAAATTAGTATTATTAATAAGTTATTTTGAAATGACTATTACATATACTGACAGTGCTTTAGAAAATTTACTTAATTTAAATAATTATAATGTAAGAATGAATAGGATAAAACAAGTACTAGACTTAACTGAAAAATCTGAACTTGATTTTGGAGAAGTTGATAATGATTATATTAATGGTACAGTTGAATTTAAAGATGTAACTTATAAAATTAAAAATAAATTAATATTAGATAATGTTTCATTTAAAATATATCCTAATGAAATAAATACTATAGTAGGGCACTCTGGAAGTGGGAAAAGTACTATAATCAATTTATTATATAGATTACATAGAGTAAATAAAGGTGAGATATTAATTGATAATGAAAGTATATATAACTATAGTAAGTCAGTATATTCTCATAATGTATCAGGTGTATATCAACGTCCATTTGTTTTTGATATGAGTATTAAAGAAAACTTATCATTAGTTGATTCTAATACTAAAAATCAAATTGAAGCTTGTAA
>CAQHJP010000050.1 GCA_948801035.1 uncultured Bacilli bacterium | reverse complement strand
TTGACTAATTAAATCACAATTATAAACTTCTTTAAATAAATATAAATCATTAGATAGTTTTAATTCTTTAGGTATTTATGATAAGGATGATGATTATAAAACAGCATTATCACAAATAACAAATGAGTTTGATTTGAAACTAAATAAATATGAAACTTTTGAAGATACTTCTTCTGCTTTATTTGAAAAAGTTGAAGATATTATTTTACTTGATTCAACAGATAGAGGACTTTTAATTGATACGATAAAAGAATTTTCATCAAAAACCACTATATTATCTACAATATATGTAAAAAAATCAAATGATATAGTTGATATAGAATATGAGGTGACAGAAAAACCTTTTAACATACTAATAAGTGGTATTGATGTTAAAGGTGATATACAAACAGTATCTAGAAGTGATGTTAATATGATAGTTACAGTAAATCCTAGTACTCACGAGTTGTTACTTACTTCAATCCCAAGAGATTATTATGTAGATTTATATGGTAAAAATTCAAAAGATAAATTAACTCATGCTGGTGTGCTTGGTATTAATACATCAATTAAAACTATTGAAAATTTGCTTGATATAGATATTAAATATTATTTAAAGGTTAATTTTTCAACGCTTATAGATGTTGTTGATATAATAGGTGGTATTAAAGTTACTTCTGATAAAACTTTTACAACTAGAATTGATAAAAATTGTAATATTAAAGAAGGTATTAATTACCTTGATGGCAAATGTGCACTAGCTTATTCAAGAGAAAGGTATGCATATATTGAAGGGGATAACCATAGAATTTTAAATCAACAAGATGTTCTTATTGCAATATTAAATAAAACTTTAACATCAAAAGAATTATTAAATAAATATTTTGATGTATTAGAAGTACTTGGCAAAAGTTTTCAAACTAATATGCCAAAAGAAAAAATATACCAGTTAATAAATATGCAACTTAATAGTATGAAATCTTGGAAAATAGATACATATAGTTTAAATGGTACTGGTAGTTATGAATATACATATTTTTATAAAAACAGAAAATTATATGTTATGAAGCCTAATTTAAATAGTATAAATGAAGCTCGTAAAAAAATAAATGAATTATTAAGCAAATAGATATATTTATAAAATATATCTATTTTTGTATAATTACTTATTTAATTAGCTGTAAAGTTATTTAAAATAATTGTGAATTGGTATATAATATGGTATAATTTATATGTTATGAGGTTATTGTATGAAAAAGAAAAAAATATTAGTAATAGCGCATTATTTTTATCCAGATGTAGCATCAACAGGGCAGTTACTTACAGAATTATGCGAAAGTTTAACTAATAAGTTTGATGTTACAGTTATATCAACTGTACCAAGTTATACTGGTAAAATTGATGAGGAATATAAAAATGAAAGATTTTATTTTGAAAAGTATAAAAATATTAAGTTGATACGTATTAAAGTAAGTGAATTTGATAAATCAAGTAAAAAAAGCAGAATAAAAAACATATTAGACTATTTTTTTAACGCCATTAAAGCCTTAAAATTATGTGGGGATATTGATATAGTTTATACTATATCTCAACCTCCGATTTTAGGTGGAATTTTAGGTACAATAGCAAAAAGAAAAAAGAAAGCGAAACTAATATACAATATTCAAGATTTTAATCCAGAACAAGTAATGGCAGTTAAATATTCTAAAAACAAGTTGATATTAAAAATACTTATGTTTTTAGATAAAAGAAGTTGTAAAAAATCAGATTTAATTATTACTGTTGGTAGAGATATGCAAAACACTTTAGAAAAAAGATTTAATTATAAGAATGTACCTAAAAACGTCGTTATTAATAATTGGATTGATGAAAATGAAGTTTATCCAGTTTCTAAAGATGATAAAAAAATATTAAAGTTTAAGAAAAAATATAATTTAGAAAATAAATTTGTAATAATGTATTCTGGTAATATAGGATTATATTATGATTTAGAAAATATAGTAAAAATTATGGCAGAATTTAAAAGTGAAGATATTGCTTTTGTTTTTGTTGGTGAGGGTGCTTTAAAATCAAAATTACAAAACTATGTAAAAGAAGAAAAACTAACTAACTTTTATTTTATACCATATCAAGATAAATCACAATTAATTTACAGTTTAAATGCTGCAGATGTGCATTTAGTTACAAATGCAAAAGGTATTAAAGGAGTATCAGTTCCAAGTAAAATTTATGGTATAATGGCTACTAATATTCCATGTCTAGGTATTTTAGAAAAAGATTCAGAAGCATGGAAAATTATTTGTGAATCTAAATGTGGATTGTTATGCGAAACAGGAAATTATGATCAAATAAAAAGTGAATTATCTAAAATTATAAGTAAAAAAGAGGCGTATTTAAAAGAACATTTAACAGGAAGAAAATACTTAGAAAAAAATTTAAGTAAAGAACATTCTATTAATATGTATATTGATGAACTTGAAAAACTATAAAGTAGGTGAAAAATGAAAATAGTCCAAATTAATACTTTCTCATATAAAGCAACAGGTTCAATAATGATGAATATTCATAAAAAGTTATTGGATCTTGGACATGATTCATATGTGGTTTGGGGAAGAGGAAGAAAGTCAAAAAGTGAAAAAGAAATATATTTAAATGATAAATTTGGAGTATATTATCATGGATTTTATACTAGGCTTACTGATAAAACTGGATTTGCATCAAAAAGATCAACAAAAAAACTACTTAAAAAATTAGATAAAATTAAACCTGATATAGTTCACTTACACAATCTTCATGGCTATTACATTAATATAGAACTTTTATTTAATTATTTAAAGGAAAAAAAGATTAAAGTTATTTGGACATTGCATGATTGTTGGTCATTTACAGGGCACTGTGCATATTTTGAATCTGCTGAATGTGAAAAATGGAAAAATATTTGTTTTAAATGTCCTCAAATAAATGAATATCCAAAAAGTATCAAGGATAATTCAAAATACAATTATATGCATAAAAAAGAGTTATTTACTAATCTTGATATGACGTTAGTAACACCAAGTGAGTGGCTTTCAAAATTAGTTCATCAGTCATATTTAAAAGATTATAAAGTCAAAGTTATTAATAATGGAATAGATACTGATATTTTTAAAGTTAGAGAAAGTGATTTTAGAAATAAAAATAATTTATTAAATAAAAAAATTATTTTGGGTGTTGCAAGCGAGTGGACAATTAGAAAAGGTATACAAGATTTTGTAGAATTATCTAAAATTGTAAGTGATGATGTAAAAATAGTTCTTGTGGGACTAAATGATGCACAGATAAAAGAGCTTCCTGATAATATAGTAAAAATTAAAAGAACAGAAAATGCGATAAAACTAGCTGAGATTTATTCTACAGCTGATGTGTTTTTTAATCCAACTTATGAGGATAATTATCCAACTACCAATTTAGAATCTTTAGCATGTGGTACCCCTGTGGTAACTTACTTAACAGGTGGAAGTATAGAACCAGTCAATGAATTTAATGGTGTGGTTTTAAAAAAGGGAGACTATAAATATTTAAAAGATAATATTGATAAGTTTACTAAGTTAAAGGCTAAAATGAAGGTTACAAGCAAAAAATATGATAAAATTAATATGATAAATTCTTATATAAATTTATATGAAGACATTGAAAGTGATTAATTATGAGGAAAATAAACTATATAAAATTAACTAGAAAGAAGGGATAAAGTGGATTTTTTATTTATATTAGCAATAATTTTTTTACCATTTGATAATCTGTTTTTTTCTCCTTCAAATGGCTGGGCAACTATTAGTCCGATTTTATTTTTTGTATATATTTTATTTAATTATAAATATATTCTATTAGAAATAAAAAAATATAATAAGATTTTTATATTTTTAGGAATTTTATTTTTGCTTTCTATTTTTAATTTTATTATTCACGGGTTTAATTTATCAGCAGTTTTTGATACTATTAGTACACTTGTAATGGGGCTTAGCACATTACTAGCACTGGATATATATTTCATTCAAAAAAAGAATAAAACAGATGATGTTATTAGGATACTATTTATAGTTTATATGATTTCATTTATTATAGGAATAATAGAATTTTTTACTATTGAACTAGATATTAAGTGGTTAAATGCTATATTTGAAATTTTATCAAAAAGAAATTATTTAACAGCAGGGCGTATACAGTATAGTTTTACAGAACCTTCTTTTATTGGGATGCATTTATTTGGTATTTTACTTCCTGTTTATCTTATCACTAAAAATAAAAAGATTTTATCCGTAATAATTTGTTTTATTTTTCTTACATTATTAATAGGTTCAACTGTTAGGTTTATCCTTGATGTAGGCGCTGTTATAGCAATACTTGCATTAATTTATTTAATTAAAAATAAAAAATATAATATAATTTTAGGAATTAGTGTGTTTTTTATAGCAGCTTTGTGTTATACATATAATACAAACTACAGAATTAAAAATATAATTGATAATGGTGTTTATGCAGATGCTTCACTTGCTACAAGATATTTTAGAATTCAATCAAGTGTTTATGGATACACTAAAGATCCAATTTCATTTATCACTGGCTACGGAATGGGAAATTCTATACTACCTTTAAGAAAAGGATATTCTAAAGCATTATCTGAATATAAAAGTTCTTATGTAGCAGAGATAGATGCTCTTGGAGATAGTTCTTTTTATGATTCATCTGTTTCTTTTTGCTTATATATACGTTTAATATCAGAGTATGGTATAATTGTTTTTATAAGCATAATATATTTAGTATTTAAAAAATTTAAAACAGTAGATTTTAAATACAAATGGGAGATGTTAATTATACTTTTGTACTTGTATTTACAATTTGATTCATATGCATTTTATTCTTGGTGGATATTCTTATTTGTTATATATAATTTAGTTAGTAAAAATAATACTAAATTAAATTACAAAGACTAGTTTTGAAAGGAAGTAGAAAATGAAAATATCTATTATTACAATAACTTATAATAGTGAAAAAACTGTTGAGCAAACAATTTTAAGTGTAATAAATCAATCATATGAAAATTTAGAATATATCATTATTGATGGAAAATCAACGGATAACACCATCCATATTATAC
>CAQHJP010000049.1 GCA_948801035.1 uncultured Bacilli bacterium | reverse complement strand
TTTAATACATAATTTATAAATTTAATATCAACATTAAAATCAAGAGCAATATCACTAGATGATAAAATTTTACCATTTAATCCTAGTTTTAAAGTAATTATTTCTTTTTCTATATCATCAAGTGTATCAAATACTTTCATAAATATATCACTATCAAATAAAGAAAGCATTAATTCATATAATGAACTATCAACATCTGTTTTTGTATTTTTATCTACCTTAGTATTTTTTTGTTTTAAATATGATTTTAAAATAGTTAAAATATAAACAGAAAAGCTTTTAATCCCATCATAATTCTCAATTGCTTGGAATAATATATCATCTTTTTCTTTACTAGTTAAATTTATATTCATTTTTCTTATAATAAAGTCCAAAGTTTTATAATTACTTTCAACAAGTAAAATAGATAAATCCATATCATTTTTAGATAAATCACACAAATATTTATAAAATAAATTATCAACTTGCATTAAATTATAAATTGAATTTTTTTCTTTATCGATTTGTGAATCTATCTTGTCTATAATACTAGAATTCATATATGAAATAAATTGTGGAAATTTTTTTTCTAAATAAATTTTAATTTTTTCTTTCATACTAATCCTTTCTAGGAAGTATAGTTTTTTGCCTTTCATCTAGCTGTTTTAAAGCATCAAACATATATTCATTTAATTTGTTTTTATATTCTGTTAATACTTTTTTAACAATATCCTTTACTTCAGTTACATCTATTTGCATTATCTGTGCTATTTGTAAATCACTAAGTATTACATCTTTATGTAGTTTTAATGTTATTATAAAACATTCTTTTTCTGGTAATTGTTTTGTTAAATTAATAAATTCTCTAGATTTAAATATTTCTCTTATTTTCATATAATCTGATTTAGATATTGAATCATCATATTTATTTTCTACTATATTGTTTTCTTGTTGTTTTATATCTATATCTTCAACATTTTTATTGGTTTCAACTGCTTTAATATCTTCATATGTTTCAACTGTTTTAACACTTTCACAATCTATTTCTTTAAAAGTAATATCCTCAGTTTTATAATTAGGTTTAGCTATACGCATTTTAAGTTTTGTAATTACGTTATTAAGAATAATACCCTCTTCTTTTGACAATCTAACTTTAGAAGGTTTTGAAAAATCACCATTATATCTTTTATTTAATACTTTTAAATCAGTATCCGTAAGAGTTGGTAAAAGCTTAGTAAGTTCATCTACTGTTATATTTAAATATTGGCATATATTATCTCTACTTTTTCTTTTACTATCTGGTTCTTTTATTTTTTTAATAGCTATTTTTAATTTTCTTAAAACTGAAGCGTTAAAAATTGTTCTTTCATCTTCATTAAGAACTATACGAGCTGGTTTTGTATAATCTCCATTATATCTTTTATTAAATACCTTTAAATCTTCTTTTGAAAGTACATATAAAATACTATCTATCTCTTCTTTTGTTGCACCCAAATATTTACATAAATTATCTGTTATATGCTTAGTACTAGGATTTCTTAAACTTTTTATAGCAGTTTTTAATTTTGGTATTACATAACCTTTAAATGTTAGTCTTTCACTTGGTTCTAATTTTACTTTAATAGGTTTCGTATAATCATTATTATACCTTTTATTAAATATTTTTAATTCTTCTTCTGAAAGTATATATAAAACGCTATCTATTTCTTCTTTAGTTGCACCTAGATATTTACATAAATCATCGGTTTTTAAATCTTCACTTTTTAAACTTGCTATAGCTCTTTTTAATTTATGTATTATTATACTTTTAAACATATAACTGTCTTCACCATGTAATACAATATGAACTGGAATTTTATAGTTTCCGTTATATCTTTTATTAAATATTTCCATTTCTTCTTCTGTTAGTACGTATAAAATACTATCTATTTCTTCACATGTCGCATTTAAGTATTTACATAAGTCATCTCTTGCTGTTTTTGGTTCTTGTTTTTCAGTTTTTTCTTCTTGTTTTTTCTTTGTTGTCGAAACTTTATTTGATTTTGTAGTTTTTAACATATAATCATTAGCTATTTTTTCTTTTTCTTCTTCTGAGAGATTTCTTATACTTGCTTTATTTTTTTCTACTACTGAATGTAATGTTATAACAACTGGTTTTTTAACCATTACTTTTGGCTGATCATAAACATCAGTTTTAGTTATCTTATTTATACTTGCAACTTCATCATCATAATCTATTGATCCCATATCTTTTAACTCACTTAAATAATACTTAAGTGATGCTTTATACATATTTAAATCAGATGCTAAAATATCTAAATTAATAGTTTCTTTTTCTTTTATTTTTTCATATATTAAATTTCTTTTTTCAATTTTTTGATAATTTGTTTCTGTATAAATCTTAGTTGATAAAGTAATAGGATCATATGCACATATAATATCCTTATTATCCGCTAATATAGAAATATATTTATTAAGAGTAGAAATTTTTTTAGAAGTTAAAGCTGAAAGTTCTTCTATATCTAACATGCACATACCATATTTACTATTATCTTTTAATACTTTAAGTAAACTTTTTGGAGTTGTTACTTTAAATAGATTGGAATCTTTCTTTTTAGGAACTTTGATACTTTCTACAGTTTGTAGACTTAATGCTTTTTGTAATTTAGGTACTATATAGTAACTATATGTAAAATATTCTTTGCTATCTAATGATTTTCTAACTGGAATTCTATAATTATACTTATATCTTTTACTTAATATTTTCATCTCATCTTTTGTAAGTACATGTAAAACACTATCTATCTGTTCTTTAGTTGCACCTAGATACACACATAAATCATTTGGTTTAGTAATGTTCGGATTTCTCAATTTTTCTATACTATTTCTTAATTTTGGTGTAATAATAGCATTAAACCTTCTTTTTTCTTCAATAGGTAAATCAACATGTACTGGAATTTTATAATTATTATTATATCTTTTATTAAATATTTTTAATTCCTCTTCGGTAAGTACACTTAATGCAATATCTATCTCTTCATATGTGGCACCTAAATTTGCACATAAATCATCGGTTTTTGTTTTTGTTCTAATAATAGGTGTTCTATCTTGTTTTGGTATATTAACTTTCCTTAATTTTCTTAAAGCTCTTTTTAATTTTTTTATTATAATACCATTAAATATTTTTTGTTCTTCTTTTAGAAGACTTGCACGAGATAATTCTTTATAATTATTATTATATCTTTTATTAAATATTTTTAATTCTTCTTCTGTAAGACAATCTAAAATACTATCTATCTCTTCATATGTGGCATTCAGATATTTACATAAATCATCGGTTTTCATTCTTTTTTTTGAATTTGGATTTTGTATAGCCTCCACATTTACTTTTAATTTTTTTAAAATATATCTAAATATAATATATTCATCATGATTTAATACAACATGTACTGGTTCTTTATAATTACCTTTGTATCTTTTATTAAATATTTTTAATTCTTCTTCTGTAAGTACATATAAAATACTATCTATTTGTTCTTTAGTTGCATTTAAATACACGCATAAATCATCTGTTTTTCTTAACATACTTCCATCAGAAGCTTTTCCTCTTAAATTTATTATTCCTCTTTTTAATTTTTTTAAAATACTTTTAAATTTATTATATTCATTAGGCGTTAAAACAATATGTACAGGTTTTTTATAATCACCATTATACCTTTTATTAAATACTTCTAATTGTTCTTTAGTAAGTACATTTAAAACATTATCTATCTCTTCATATGTTGCATTTAAATATGCACATAAATCATCTGTTGCTCCTTTTCCTATTTGATTAGATTTTATATTTCTTTGTTTTTCAATATTTCTTTTTAATTTTGATATTACTAATTTAAATATCTTATGTTCATCAGGCGTTAAAACAATATGTATAGGCTTTTTATAATCGCCATTATATCTTTTATTAAATACTTCTAATTGTTCTTTAGTAAGCACATTTAAAGCATTATCTATCTCTTCATATGTGGCATTTAGATATGCACATAAATCATCTGTTTTTGTTTTTGATTCTATTGTTTTAGAAGTTTTAGCTGTTGGAGTTGGTTTTGTTGATTTTGTTGTTGAAACTTTATTTGACTTAGTTGGCATAGTACTAGGTTTATTTACTTGGACTGGTTTACTTGGCTTTGATGTTCTTAAAATATATTCATAAGCTATTTTATCTTTTTCTTCTTTTGTAAGATTTCTTATACTTGCTTTATTTTTTTCTACTACTGAATTTTCTGCTTTGACAACTGGTTTTTTAACCATTACTTTTGGTTCTTCATAAACATCAGTTTTAGTTATATTACTTATACTTGCAATATCATTATCATAATCTATTAATCCCATAGTTTTAAGTTCACTTAAATAATACTTAAGTGATGCTTTATACATATTTAAATCAGATGCTAAAATATCTAAATCAATAGTTCCTTTTTCTTTTATTTTTTCATATATTAAATTTCTTTTTTCTGTTTTTTTATCTATTTTTTCTGTATAAATCTTAGTTGATTGAGTAATAGGATCATACGCAGTTTTTATATCTGATCTTGATTCTAATAAACGTATATAATTTTCAACTATTACAGATGAAGTTCGCATTTCATTTGCAAGTTCAGATACATTTAATGTACATACACCATTTATACTATTTTCCCTCATTATTTTAAGAAGTGTATTTTCATTTATAACTTCAAGTTTTTTAATTTTTGAAAATCTTGCACTTAATGAAACCATTCTATCTAAAAGAAGTCTAAATTTAGCTTCTTCTTTTTCTGAAAGTGTTGATTTACATGTGGCATAATAATTTCCATTATATCTTTTATTTAATAAATTTATATCGTAATCACTTAATAAATTAATTACTTTTTCAAAATCTATATCAGAAACACCTAAATATTCACGTAAATTATCAGCAGACACTTTATTAGCTTTTAATTTTTTTATTTTTCTTTTAAACTTAGGCAAAATATTAGAAAATATTTTTTGATCTTTTTCATCAAGTTTAATATGAACTGGTGTTTTATAATCGCCAGCATATCTTTTATTAAAAACACTTAATTCTTCTTCTGTTAATTCTAATAGTAATTTATCTACCTCTTCATAAGTTGCATCTAAATATGCACAT
>CAQHJP010000048.1 GCA_948801035.1 uncultured Bacilli bacterium | reverse complement strand
GTTGTTTGTTCAGATTGATCAAATATGTTATCAAGCAATTCTAATTCTAAAAACTGAGATTTATAATTATTAAATCCTTTTGATTTATATACTAATCTTTCAAGTTCTAATACTTGTAATATATTTAAATCACTAATTTTTATATTTTCAAAATCATTTTTAAATAATTGTTTTAAATAAATTTCAGGGCACTCTTTCATTAACTTTTTTACACGATTTAAATCAATATTATAAGGTAGACATTCTATATCACCATTATAAGGATAACTTCCATACATAGATGCTAAATTGATTTGTGTCCATGTAAGTTCTTCGCCTTTACCATAACCACCTGTATAAATAAATTCCCCTGATTTAGTAATATTACTTATTCTTATTGGAAAAGGTCTTATAACCATAATTGTTTGAAGTAATCGCTCTGCTGATATTCCTGAGTCTGCAAGTAGTTGAGAAGTTGAAACATTTCTACTTGTTACATGAGGATAATTTCCACTATGATTTAAATCTAAATCACAACCTTGAGCGCCTTCTAATATTACATATTCATAAGGATTATCTAGATGCTTATATAATCTTTCTAACCATTCGTTATTAGAACAGACAACAGCATTTTCAAATGTTTTAAAAAATTCTAACTTTTTATCTCTAATAATTTTCTCTTGTGATACTGCTCCACAGCCCTTAAAAGTTGAACCACTTTTAATATTTTCTCTTTCATACTCTTTATGTCTTTCATCAACTAAAGGAACCATTTGGTGAACATAAATTTTTCTATCTTTTAAATATTTTAAAGCTTGTTTGTATTCTTCTTTAAATACTTCCATATCAATAGCAGAACCTGGTCCAATAAATAATTCAGTATTAGGATTAACTGATGATACAGGTATATTTCTAAAAATAGTAGCATTACCTTCACAATCAATAAAAGTATGTCCTGCATTTGGCATACAATTTGTAACAGAGGCTCCAAGTTTAATAGAATTGTCAGTTGCTATTTCTCCAATTACTTTAGCTTTACCACAACTTCCAGCTTCGCCATCTATTACAGATATTACATTCTTTATCATATCTTTTCCCCCTAAATAAGTTTAAACTATTATTTATTAAATTTAAAGCATACTTAATATTAAGAATCACTTTAGTCATATATTTTATCATAAAATGCTATTTTTACAAGATATAAAGGCAAATTTATTTTAAATATTTTATATACTTCTACTAAAATTTGATATATAATAAATAAAAATAAAAGCGTATTAGAAGGAGATTATACTATGAATATATTTACTAAGATAAAAAATTTTAATTATAAACAAAAAAATAAAAAATATAGAAAATTTAAAAATTGCAGTATCCCATATCCATTTTATGATAAAAAAAGAAATACTCTAGAGTGGGTAAGATATATTAGTGATGCTGATTTATATGATGTTAGTTCAAGTTTGCAAGAAGCATTTCCTAGCAATATAACATATCATTTTAAGGCTAAATTATATGGAAGAGAAAAGCCAGAACAAGAATTAGAATATCGCTTAATGATTAGTCATTGTCATAATTTTGATGATGTAGTAAAAAACTTATACGATTATCCCCAAACTTTTGAGATCCCAGAAGAATTTAAAAATGAATATAGCAATCAAGAATTAATTTATTTAAAACAGTTAAAAGATTATCTTCTTTTGATAGGTTTAAAAGACTATAGAAATAGTAAAGAAAGAGAATTATTAAATAGTAATTGGGACTTTATTAATAAAAAGAAATATAAAAATTTAAAAGACAAATTATTTATGGTAAAATATCAAAAGAAAGTGGAAAAAACTATTGAAAATGAAAAATTGGAAAGATATAAAAATTCTAAAGCTACAAAACTTTCATATCAGGCGTATTTAAATGATAGTAATCATAATAGATAGTAAAAAGTATTGAATTTAATAAATTTAATATGTATAATATATGTCTATTGGAGGTTTTTTAATATGAAAAAGGTAGAATTATTAAAAAGAATTTATTCGTTATTTCATATAAATGAAAAATCAAAAAATGATAATCAATCAGAAATTAAAAAAGATTTAGAAAAAGAAAACGTTATTATTACTTCAATATCAAAAGAAAAATTTAAAGATATTTGTAAATATGATATTGTACTTGCAAATAGAATTCCAAAAAGTCCAAAAGTGGTCAAAAAAGGGCATCATATAGGACCATTTTTAGTACTTAACAAACAAGAAAATGAATTAACATGTATATATGGTAGTTCTAATTGCATGAGGAAAAAAAGCGAAGAACGATTTATTGTTGATAGTAAAAATTATGATTTGGATAAAGATACGTGTTTTTATATCACAGAACTTTTTAATTATGATGAAAGAGTTGAATATCTAAAAAAACTTGGTACATTAAATGATTATGATAAACATTTATTTTTAAAAAAACTAAGTATATTAAAAGATAAACATCCATCTTTAAAAAAGTATTCTATTAATTTACCACTAGAGGTAGGAGATATTTTTAAATATAATAATAATTTTTATTTAGCTTTTGAAATTTGTGATAACATGCTTACAGCTATAAAAGTGTCTAATGATATTAATTGTTATAAATTTATTAGTAATTCTGGAGAAAATTATATTTATTATAGTGATATAATAACAATAGAAAATCGTAATTATAAAGTTTTAGATTTTGTAACTAAAGAAGTTTATGAAAATATAAAAAAACAATTTGAAGATTATAAATGGCAAAAATGTAATATAAGTAGGGGTACTATTATTAAATGTCAAGATAAAATTTTATATGTTTATTCAGAAGAGGGAATGAATTACTCAGGATATGAAATATTTGCGCCTTCTTTAAAAGATGAATTTAAAATAGTAGTAAATAGAAAAAGTTATTCAGCTGATTTTGAGAATATTTTTAAAATAAATAAAAAAGATAATTTTGATATTATTGCAACAGCAACTATAGAAGAAGCAGATAAAAATAGAATGGTTAAAAAATCATATAACAAACAAAAACCAAAACAAGTAAAAATTAGTAAGCCAATGAAAAAAATAAAAGAAGGATCAGTTGTCTGTGATAAGACTCTTATGCATACTGAATATGTTGTTATAAAGAGAAATAATTACGAATTATTGACAGCAATGTTTGATAATAATAAAATTTATTTTTCATATATGGATTTAAAAGATGTAAATTTAAATAGACAACTAGAAAAAGAAGAATTTATAAAAGTACTTACGTATATAAAAAATCAAAGTAATTATTGCAAGTATATAGATGAAGAAAATTTAAATATAATATTTGATAAAATATATTGCAGTAAAAGAATATAACTAATTTATTTTAAATTATGATATAATTTAATTGTAATACTAAAAATGATAAATAAACGCATATTAAGGAGCGGATAAAATGTTAGAAAATAAAGTAGCTATTATTACAGGTGGGACAAGAGGAATTGGATTTGAAACAGTAAAATTATTTAAAGAAAATAAGGCAGAAGTTATATTATTTGGTTCAAGAGAAGAAAGTGTAAGTAAGGCGGTAGAAGAATTAAAAAATATTGGAATGAATGTTAGTGGATACTGGCCTAATCTAAGTGATATTAATGATATAGAAGATGTAGTTAAAAAAATTTATGATAAGTATAAGCATATTGATATTTTAGTAAATAATGCAGGTATATCAGCAAATAAAAAAATTGAAGATACAACATCTTTAGAATTTAAAAATATAATGGATTTAAATGTAAATGCGATATTTAATACATCAAAAGTAGTAGTTCCATACATGAAAAATAATGGTGGCGGAGTTATTTTAAACACAAGTTCTATGGTTAGTATTTATGGACAATCATCAGGAGTAGGGTATCCGACAAGCAAATTTGCTGTTAATGGTATAACAAAATCTTTATCAAGAGAACTTGCACCTTTTAATATTAGAGTAAATGCTGTAGCACCTGGTATTATAAAAACAGATATGGTTGCAAATTTAAAAAAAGAAATGATAGAACCTTTAATTAAAACAATTCCACTTGGAAGAATAGGGCAACCCCGTGATATAGCAAATGCTTTTTTGTTTTTAGCAAGTGATATGGCAAGTTACATTACAGGTGAAATATTATCTGTTGATGGTGCTGCAAGAAGTTAAGAATGGGGAAGATAAAATGAAAGTATTAAGTTTAACAGAGCCATACGCTACTTTAATCTTAAATGGTAATAAACATATAGAAACTAGAAGTTGGAAAACAACTTATAGGGGAAAGTTATACATACATGCTAGTATGACTAAAATAAAAAAAGAAACATTAAATAATAAAGAATTAATGTCTTTAATAGAAAATAAAGATTTGCATTTTGGTTATATTATTTGCAAATGTGATTTAGTTGATTGTATTTACATGACTAAAGAGTATGTAGAAGAAATTAAAAATAATAATTATGAAGAATATATATGTGGTGAATATAAAGAAGGACGTTATGCATTTATATTAGATAATATTGAGCTAGTTGATCCTATAAAAGCAAAAGGAAAACTAAGTATATGGAATTTTGATAATTAATAGAAAAAATAGCCTTAGGGCTATTTTAATTTATATTCCATTTAGGTGGATAAATATATTCTATTTTATCTTTTTTAGGAATATATTTTTTCTTTATTCTACTTCTATTTGATTTTAAATTAGGCCTAGCTTCTCTTAAATATTTATCAAGTTCACAAAATATATTTTGACAATCAATAAGTTGCAGTGGTCTATTTTTAAGTTTTTTAAATTTTAAACTTAGACGTTTAAACTCCTTATCTTGACTTTTATACATATATCTAATTATATCTTCATCACTCATATTACCTTTATCTATAAAACATTTTTTTATTCCTCTAATAGAACCAGGTCCCGCAATAGTAAATTCATCTTCTTTAAAATTTACTACATTACTATAATTTATATCAGTTATTAGTTGATAAGCCATAAAATTACCAATTAATGGATAACTTTTAATTATATTAAATACATCACTCATTGTTTTACATTTTAATATTTTATTTTGCATTTTATCTACAACAAACATTTTATGAAGTAGTGCAAGATGATTATCATGCTTTCTATTAAATCCAAAAGCTTTATTTGCACAACTTATGTATGCATCATTATAAATTTTAATTCCATTATTTATAGCATCATTTAGTATTTTTGAATATTTAGGTAAATCAAATGTACTAAGTGTTATATCAGAAAAAT
>CAQHJP010000047.1 GCA_948801035.1 uncultured Bacilli bacterium | reverse complement strand
TGATAGATATGATTCTGGAGATTTAATTATAAATTCTAAATCTACTAAAAAATTTAAAAATAAAGATTGGGATTCATATAGAAATAATTGTATTGGTTTTATATTTCAAAGTTATAATTTAATTAGTCATATATCTGTTTTAGAAAATGTTGAGTTGAGTATGACTTTAAGTGGAGTAAGTAAGAAAAAAAGACGTAAAAAAGCTTTAGAAGTACTTAAAAAAGTAGGACTTAAAGATCATGTAAACAAAAAACCTAATCAGTTATCTGGTGGACAAATGCAAAGAGTTGCTATAGCTAGAGCTCTTGCAAATGATCCTGAAATAATACTTGCAGATGAACCAACAGGGGCACTGGATTCAAAAACTAGTATACAAATAATGGAACTTATTAAAGATATAGCAAAAGATAAATTAGTTATTATGGTAACACATAATCCAGAACTTGCTAAAACTTATTCAACAAGAATTATAGAACTTAAAGATGGAAGTCTAATTAGTGATTCTAATCCATTTAAAGATGATAAAGAACAAAGCACTTATAAAATCAAAAAAACATCTATGAGTTTTTTTACAGCTTTAAAATTATCTTTTAATAATATTTTAACTAAAAAAGGAAGAACATTACTTACAGCTTTTGCATCAAGCATAGGAATAATTGGTATTGCAACAATACTTGCTTTATCTAATGGTTTTAATATTGAAGTAGAAAAATTTGAAAAAAACACATTATCACAAGCCCCTATTGTTATTTCTGAACAGTCCATGGATATATCTTCTACTCAAAATTTAATGGATGAAGATAAATTAGAAGATTATCCCAATTTGAAGGAAGTATATGCACAAAAAGATGTAGAAAGCTTACTTCATACAAATAAAATTACTAAAGATTATTTAGAAAAAATAAATAATATTGATAAAAATTTAATAGGTGGAATTTCTTATCAGAGAGCAACTAATATAACACTTCTTACAAAAATTAATGATAAAGTAAAATTATTAGATTCATCAAGTATTTTATTCCCAATACCATCTGCTATAGATGGAACGAAATCTAAAGTAATTGAAGATAATTTTGAAATTATATATGGCAGTGCAACTGATAATAAACAAGATTTAGTATTACTTGTAGATTCTAAAAATAGAATAAGTGAAACAGTATTAAAAATGCTTGGATTTGAAAATGATAAAATTAGCTTTGATGATATAATTGGAAAAGAATTTAAAGTTGTTTTAAATAATGATTATTATATAAAAGTAGGAGATTTTTATACTATGAATCAAGATTTAGACAAACTTTATAATAATGAAAATACTATAACTTTGAAAATAACAGCTATTATGAGAGGTAAAAAAGATAGTGATTTTGCTAAATTATCTGGTAGTGGAATAACATATAACCAATCATTAATGGATTATATAATTAGTAAAAATGAAACTTCAAATATTGTAAAAGCTCAAGAAAATGTAAATTACAACATTTTAAATAGAGAACCATTTGATATGCAAACAGAAGAAGGTATTATACAAAAAGAGGCAATGTTATCATACTTAGGTGCTGATACTATTCCATTTGCTATTCAGATTTATCCAAAAGATTTTGATTCTAAAGATGAAATATTAAGTGTGCTTGATAATTATAATGAAGGTAAAAGTGAAGAAGATAAAATAATTTATATTGACCAAGCGGAATTAATCACATCATTATCAGGTGGTATTATGGATGCAATTACAGTAGTATTAATTGGTTTTTCTTCTATTTCACTTATTGTATCTAGTATAATGATTGGAATAATAACTTATATCTCAGTTTTAGAAAGAACTAAAGAAATTGGTATTTTAAGAGCATTAGGTGCAAGAGGTAAAGATATCACACGAGTATTTAATGCTGAAACATTTATAATAGGACTTTCATCTGGAGTGGTAGGACTTTTAATTTCAAGATTACTTATTATACCAATTAATAGTATAATAAAAAATTTATCAAATCTTGCAAATGTTGCTAAAATGAATCCAGTTCATTCAATAATTCTTATTTTCATAAGTATAATTTTAACCTTAATAGGTGGATTTATACCTGCAAAAATAGCAAGTAAAAAAGATCCTGTTGAATCACTTAGAACGGAGTAATTTATGAAAAAAAATATTATCAATTTAATTATAACTTTAATACTTGGAAGTATAATATATTATTTTTTACTTCCTCCTATAAATATTCATTCAATGCTTTTTTGGATATTTATACTAATATTAATATTTATATATGTAGTACTTAATATAACTTTATCTATAAATGATTTAGAAGCTTATATAAATAAAAGAAGAGTTTATAAACCTTCTAGAAAAATGTTTTTTATATTGTTAGTTCCATTTTTTATAATAATATTTATAACATTATTTAA
Source organism: uncultured Bacilli bacterium (assembly GCA_948801035.1). Taxonomy (GTDB): domain Bacteria; phylum Bacillota_I; class Bacilli_A; order RF39; family UBA660; genus Faecisoma. The sequence goes on along the minus strand of CAQHJP010000047.1, from coordinate 2,884 downwards.
TATTCTATCCTCACCTTTATTTAACTCAAAATCATATTATGAAAGATTAAAAGTTATAGATGGAAATTTTGAAGAAGATATTAGTTTAGTTGATTTTAATCACTTACCTTTACTTGATAAAGATTCATCTTCAAAATTAGGTGATAGAGTAATGGGTCAAATGACTGATTTAGTATCCCAATTTGATGTTTCAGATTTATATACGCAAATAAATTATAATAACTCAATAATTAGAGTAACACCGCTAGAATATTCTGGTTTAATTAAGTACTTAACTAATCATAAAAATGGTGTTGCTGGATATATAACAGTTGACTCTGTAAATGGAGAGGCTAAACTTGTAAGGCTTGATAAAGGCATGAAGTATATGAAATCAGCTATTTTAAATGAAAATGTTTATAGAAAATTAAGATTTGATTATAAAACATTAATATTTGATGAGATATCATTTGAAATAGATGATGAAGGGAATCCATATTGGATAGCTCCTATTATTAAATATACAGCTGTTGGGCTTAAAAAAGAAATTACAGGTGCAGTAATTCTTGATCCTATAACAGGAAAAAGTACTAAGTATGATTTAAAAGATATTCCAACTTGGGTAGATCATGTTTATAGTTCATCACTTGTTATAGAACAATTAAATGACTGGGGCAAATATAAAAATGGATTTATAAATTCAGCATTTGGTCAAAAAGAAGTTGTTATGACTACTGATGGTTATAATTATTTAGCTATGAATAATGATATTTATTTATATACAGGAATTACTTCTGTTATAGCAGATGAATCCAATATAGGTTTTGTTTTAACAAACTTAAGAACTAAAGAAACTAAATTTTATAATATAGCTGGAGCTGAGGAATACTCTGCCGCAGCATCTGCAGAAGGTCAAGTACAACAGATGAATTATACATCAACATTCCCACTTATAATAAATTTAAATGGAAAACCTACTTATTTGATGAGTTTAAAAGATAATGCAGGACTTGTTAAAATGTATGCATTTGTTGATTATACTGATTATCAAAAAGTAGTTGTAACTCCATCATCTTTAGGTATAGAAGTATCAGCTAAAAACTATTTAGGGGAAGATATAAATAAAGATAATTTAAAAGACAAAGAAATAGAAATAAGTAATATAAAAACAGCTATAATAGATGGAAATACATATTACTATATAAAATCAGGTAGTGATATTTATAAATCTTCTATTAAAGTAGCTGAAAATATTTTACCATTTTTATCAAGTGGGGATACTATAAAAATTTATTATATAGATTCTAGTAAAGAAATAACAAAAATAGAGGACTAATTCTCTATTTTTTGTTATAATTAAATATAGGTGATAGTATGGATTTAAAATTATATCTGCTTTTAAAAGTTAATACTTTAAGTATAGATCAGTTAAAAATAATATTAGATACAAACAATATAAATAAAATTATTTATACATTACTTGATTCTATAAAGCAGTTTATTTTAAACCCAGATTATAAAAGTTCATATTTAAAAAATTTGAAATTAGTATTTACTGAGATTAATAATAATTATGATATTAATGTTAAAAGAGCTTTAGAAATTATACAAAAATATAATCATATGCTTTCTAAGATAAAATTAGAAAATAAAAAATATATGCTTAGATATTTAGATGATATTGCAAATATATTTTTAACTAAAAAAACTTCTGATACCTTTAACGAATATGATTTTATGAATACTCTTATAATGGATATAAAAAGTATTCCTTATATAAAACATATTTTAAATATGTATCCACATTATACAAATTGTAAAGATAAAGAAGGAAAACACATCATACTTCACTTAATAGATATTTTTTTATCAAATTATGATTCGTATTTGGAATCTATAATAATGCTTTTTATAGCTAATCCTAAGTTTAATTTAAAATCGGAAGATTTAAATTATTTAGCTAATGTTTTAAAAGAACATCCAAGCAGAACAAATGATCATATTTTAAGTATTTTATTAAATAATGAAATAACTGTGGAAAACATTAATTTTATAAATGAAAAATATGATATAAGACCAGGCTTTAGTAATGATGTTAAAAAAGAAATTATACCTAAAAAAGATTATATAATTACGATTGATTCAGAATCTACTTTAGATATGGATGATGCTTTAAGTATAAAATATGAAAATGATATATATCAACTTAAAGTTTATATAACAGATGTAGCATCATTTATAAAACCAAATACTACTTTAGATATGGAAGCATTTAGAAGATGTGAAACACTATATATGTCTGATCAAAATATACATATGCTACCTGCAGAATTATCTAATGATTTATTATCTTTAAATAATAAATCTTATAAAAAAGTATATGTTTTTAATATTAATATAGATAAATACGGAAATATTATAGATTTTAAAATAAGCAAAGATTCAATATTGGTTGATAAAAAATTATCATATAATAAAGTAAATGAATATTTAAAAAATGGTACTTATAATGAACTAGAAAAAACATTAATTAATTTAAGTGATGTAGCGTATTTACTTAGAAGTAAAAATAAACAAAAAGAAACTTATAGAAAAATTGAAGATCTACAAAAAATTAATGTATTTAATAAGAAAAATAAATACGAACTAAGAACTGCTTCTGAGATAATTGTAGAGGAATCTATGATATTAATTAACCATTTGACAGCGAAATTATTTAGTATTAATAATTATCCATTTATTTATAGAAACCATTTAGAACCAGAAAGTAGTTTAGAGTATCAAAAAATATTATCTTTTAAAAATAATTTTAATTTAGAAAATAAGTATATAGAAATGTTAGATTCACTTTCTAAATTATATCCAAAAGCTGATTATTCTAATACTAATAAAGGGCATTTTGGCC
>CAQHJP010000046.1 GCA_948801035.1 uncultured Bacilli bacterium | reverse complement strand
ATTTTACCTCCTTAAATCCATTTCTACTCCATAACCATAATTGAGTATGAATATCAATTGGTTTATATTTAGTACCTTTAAAAAGTTCTTGCCATCTATCTATAACTATTTGTTGAACATTACTTGAATTAAATTCATCATCAGTTATTAAACCTAATCTGTGAGTTGCTTTACATACGTGAGTATCTGGAGCAACTGTTAAACACTCAATGTTTTTGTATCTTCTATCAGTATATTGATAAATTACATACATCCAATAATTACAAATCTTAGTTCCTGATAAATAAGGAAACTTCTTTTTATTTTCTTTTTGTATGAAGTCTCTAATCTTATTAACATCATTATCTAATTCATCAAATAGTTTTCGTATATCGCCATCAAACATCTCTAAAAATGTATTACATAATGATAACCATATTTCAGTTTGTTTTTGCTTTTGTAGTGCAACCCTATATTTAGTCAAAGCATATTGTACTTCTTCAAAACTTTTTTCTAAACATACTTTAGGATTAAAAACAAATCTTGTATCCTCATCATTATACGTTTTTAAAGCACTTTCCCATAATGTATAAGAATTTCTTTGATAGTTTAATGCCATTGGTAAAGTGAAATATAAATAATTTTCTAAACTATCTTTTTCAAAATTAGGATTTGCATCTTCTGGCATTACTTCGCCACCAAGTTCGCCATTTTTATACATTACCATAAGTTTATCTACATTATCTAATATTGCTTTCTTATCCATTGCTACCTCCTAATAAAATTCAAGTTTTAAAACTACTTCAATTATACATTAAAATACAATTTTTTTCCATACTCCCTTGAAAATATCTAGGAAAATGATATAATGAATTTATCAGAGAGATTTAATCAAATCTTATAGTCTTAATTTCGCATACGTGTATAGTTAAGGCTCCATTGACGAATCTGTTTGAACTTTTATAGTTTGAACTTGAGATATATTTCAATCCGTTCGGGTTGATTTTTTTTGTTTACAAAAGAATTAACAAGGAAAGGATGTGATTTATATATGTTAGAACTTGCATACTCACTACATTTGGGTAGTGATAAAAAAATGTATCAAGTGTAAAATCTAATGCTAGTGGAACTACTTCTCTATCAAACAATGCAATTCAAAATGCTAGACAATTATCTTGTGGGACTTCATTAATGATTTATATGATGAAGATATACTTGATAAGAATGATATTGATATAATACAAAATAACAAAAATAATGATAAAGTGATGATTTTGAGCGATAATTGTGATAAAATAATAAGTAATTAAGGAGGTTTAAAAATGCTAAGGAAATTAAATATGGATGGAGATCAATATCGTGAATTACTAAAGATGTTGAATGAAAAAATCTATAAATATGCAGAACATCAAGGAATAGACTTAAATGATGAAAAAAAGTTAATTGAAAGCTGTAATACTATGAAAAAAATAAATTTAGGAAAAGATGTTACAGAGATTCTTCTTGACGGCATTATGCATTATGATGTTGGAGATCAACGTGTTTTAAAGTTTATAGATTTAGAAGGAATTTCTTTTGCTGATAGAGGAGTTCGTAGTGTTGATTTCCGTGGTACAAATGCAGATATAGATCCTCAAACAGTGGAAGATAAAAATATAGAGGGAGCTAACTTTGAAGGCATTGATATGAGTGATAAATGCTTTGATGGGTGTGTAATTTGTCATACCAATTTAAGTTATACAAACGCGACATTTAATCCTCAAACAGTATATGAAAAAGACTTATCCGAGACAAAATGTGATGGACTTGATTTATCTCACGCAGATTTTACGGATGTTTATGTAAAAGATGCAAGTTTTAAAAATGCTAAACTCAATTTAGATCCTCAAACTGTGCTTAGTAAAATTTTAGAAGGAACGAATTTAGAAAACGTTGATATGAGTGGAAAAGATTTCAGTGGTTGTAAAATTCGTTATTGTAATTTAACAAATACTAATGCAGTTTTAGATTTACATTGCTTAAGTGCAGATGACTTATGGGGATGTAAGTTACAAGGAACGACACTTCTAGTTGGAGAAGATTTTAATAGAGAACAACTAGAACAACAATACGTTGAGTTGGGCCAAATCAAAGCAGATGATTATACGTTAGTAAAGGAAAAAATTAAATCTATATTTAAATAAACAGAAAAACAAAATGCAGATTTGTAAAGTTTTGCATAACTTTTAAAATTATAATTAAATTATTTACAAAATTGTTGTGCTTTAGAAAAAAATATGGTATTGCTATAGGAATTAGTTGTTTACTAATTTACTTTAGGAGTTTCAAATAACCTTTGTTATCGCTTTATATAAAAACAAAACCTTATTTTATAAGGCTTTTTATTTATTTTGATTTTGTTTTTAATCTTGTTCTTGTTTTCAGTTATTCAAATTTGAAATTTAGACTTCACTTTTTAAATAAGTAATTTTATTTTGAAAATTCAAAAAATAGATTGTACATTTTTATTATAGAAATCACTTCTTTTTTGTAATAAAATTTTTCCATCATTGTTAATAATGAATATTGCTACCTCTTGATGCCATAAATGCTTTTCATGTACTTCCTTTTTCGTAGCTTCTATATCAGTGGTATTTCCATTTTCATCTAAAACTTTTAATAACATTTTATCTTTTTCTTGGTAAGATTCATAGTGTATATTATTCATAAACAATCACCTAGTTAATATTATAGCAAAATTATATGATATATTTAATATTATTAATAGATTTTTTTTAATTTTATAGTTTTATTAAGTAAATTTTAAAATTTTATTTTTAATAAGTAATAAATATGATTATAATAGAATTATATTTTTAACAACTCTAACTAGACCTAATTACAATGTTTTATATATATTTTATTATAGTTTGAAGTCAAAATTTCTTTTAAAGTTTTATCAGAATAGTGAAAATTATAATCTATTTTAATATCATCATCATTAAGTATTTTATTAATAAAAAGAAGTCATCCTAAGAATCGTAGGACTAAAAAATATGATATAATAGAACTAATAGACAAATAGTAATTTGAAAGTGAGATAATTTATGGAAGATAAACAAATATTACTTAATAATATAGATAAAGTCCATACTACTGAAATGGGTATTGATAGAATTAAGAAAAACCTTAAATTAGATATGGATGATGTAGTTCTTTATTGTAAAAATAAAGTTTTAAACAAAAAGTGTAATATTTATAAGCAAGGTAAGAATTGGTATTGTGAAATTGATAATATAAAGATAACTATTAATTCATATAGTTATACAATTATTACAGCACACATTATTCAATAAATTACAATTTATAGGAGAAACTTATGAAATTGGAAGATATGAGTTTAGAAAAATTATGGGAGTTGTTTTCAATAACATTTACTGATAATACTGGTAATTTTAAAGATATTTATTTAGATGAAGAAAAAAAGTTAAAATTTTTGTTGGAAAATTATATAACTAGAATAAGTCATATTGGAAGCACATCAATTATAAATATAAAAACAAAACCAATTATTGATATTCTAATAGAAATCAATTTTGATAATAAAGATATAGTGAAAGATATATTACTTAACAATGATTATATTTTAATGAGTGAATCTTTGGACAAAATATCCTTTAATAAAGGATATACTAGGACTGGTTATGCTGATAAAGTATTTCATATTCACATAAAAAAATATGGAGATTGTGATGAGTTATATTTTAGGGATTATCTTAATGAAAATCAATTAAAAGCTATAGAATATGAAAAATTAAAATTAGAGTTATTTAATAAATACAAGCCTAATAGAGATTTATATACTGATGGTAAGAAAGAATTTGTTAATGAAATAGTTAATTTAGCAAGAGTAAAATATAAAGATAGATACTAACAAATTATAATTTGAAAGTGAGATGAGATTATGTTTAATGAAGTTAAAAATGTTATTGAAAAATTTAAAGAAGTAAGAGATATATTAAAAAAGTTTGATAACAAAGATGTGGCAATAGAATATCTAGTTAATGAAACAAAATTATCAAAAGAAGAATGTTCTGTTGCATTATGTGAGTATCAGTCATAAATATACTGAAAATCCAGATGAGTGGATAGTTCCTGCAAACCCAAAGTATTATGATGTTGCAAATTGTTTTAATGAAAAAAATATCATTGAATGGAAACAATCAAATGATATAAAAGTTGGCGATATAGTTTATCTGTATATTGCTAATCCATATTCTGCTATTGTTTATAGATGTGAAGCAACAGAGGTTAATATTCCTTATGAATATAAGGACAAAAATGTATCAATAAATCGTGTTATGAAAATTAAACTATTAGAAAGATACAATAAAGATAAATACACTTTTTCTAAATTAAATGAATATGGTATTAAAACAATAAAAGGTCCAAGAAGAGTACCAGAAAAGTTAAGTAAAGAATTAAATAAAAGTAATTGATAGATTATAATTTTTTAAAAATGTTAAAATAAATTGCTTGTAGCAACGAAACATTTATAATACACTTAACTTGAGAAAGGAGAAATTGTGATATGTTAAAAGATAATTTAAAAACATTAAGAAAAAACAAAGGACTTTCACAAGAAGAATTAAGTATTAAATTAAATGTTGTTAGACAAACAATTTCAAAATGGGAATCAGGCTTGTCCGTTCCTGATGCTGAAATGTTAATCGCTATATCAGAAATTTTTGAAACACCAGTTAGTGAAATTCTTGGTGAAAGTATAGAGGAAAAAGAAAAAAATGATTTACAAGCAATATCTGAAAAATTAGAAGTTATTAATGAACAATTATCTATGAATCAAAAGCAAAAAAGGAAGAAAATATTAAGCTTCTTAATAATTACAAATATGTGCATTATATTACTTTTTGTATTATTAGCAGTATTAGGTAGTCCATATCAATCTTGGGATTATAGTGACTCTGAATGGTCTGTTATTGGAACATTATGGCATTCATTTGAGTGGGCATTTTTTAAAGTGGCTCCACTTATAGTTATTGTGATTACTTTGATATTAGTAATGATATTTTGTAAAAAGAAATAAATAACAAAAATTGAAGATTAAATTATAAACATGCATTTATATAAAAATTGTAAACTTAGAAATTGCAAACTCAAAATGCAACTGAAAGTTGATAGTTTTACAATGGTTTCATGTATATAATTAAAGCATGAAAAGGAGGGAAATCTAATGAAATTTGGAAATAATTTAAGAAAATTAAGAAAATTGAGAAAACTATCACAGGAAGATTTGGCTGAAAAAATGCAAGTTTCAAGACAAAGCGTTAGTAAGTGGGAAACAGGTGATG
>CAQHJP010000045.1 GCA_948801035.1 uncultured Bacilli bacterium | reverse complement strand
TTAGATATATTTCATTATTATCTAAACTATTTTGTAAATTTTCCATTGAATCTACTTTATATTCTATAGACATAGAAGTTGCTAGATTTTTTTCTATTTCATTTAATTCATATGTAAATCCTATCTTATTATAAGAATTAATATCTTTATTAGTTTCCATATCAAATATAAAAGAAAGTAACAATATTATAAAAGGTATTATAAATGGTACTATAAGCATCATTGAAAGTGATTTTTTATCCCTAAATATATCTCTCATTTCTTTTTTTAATATTTTAAATATATTATTCATTTATACCTCCTATTAAACTAATAAATGCATCTCTTAAATTATCAGTATTTGTATCTTTTAAAATAGCTTTAGGTGTACCTGTTTTTATAATAGATCCTTTATTAATTAAAAGAACATCATCACATATATTTTCTGCCTCTTCCATGTAGTGCGTTGAGTATATAATTGTTTTGCCTCGTTTTTTTTCAGCTTTAATAAAATCTAAAATTATTTGACTAGAAATAATATCAAGTCCACTAGTTGCCTCATCTAAAATATAATATTTAGGATCATGTATTAAACATCTAGCTATAGATACTCTTTGCATTTGACCGGTTGATAGATTTCCAATTCTGTTATATAAAAAATCTTTTAAATTTAATATATCTGAAACTTCTTTTATTCTATCTTCTACTTTTGTTTTATCCATAGAATAAATATCCGCACACATTTTAAGAAGTTCATAACAAGATAAATTATTATATATTTTAGTATTCCCTGATAAATAAGCTATTTGTTTTTTTATCTCAATTTCATTATCTTTATAATTTAAATTATTAAACAAAACTTCTCCACTAGTGGGATTTAATATTCCAGAAAGCATTCTAAGTAAAGTTGTTTTACCTGCACCATTAGGGCCAAGCACTCCAGTTATAGAACCATCTTTAAAATCATAAGATATATCTTTATCTGCATAAAATTCTATATTTTTATTTTTTTCTTTTTTAATAAATTTTTTACTTACATTTTTAACAGTTATCATTTATTCCTCCTAATAGTTGTATTGTATAAATAAATTAATTTTCCTTCTTAATTCTATAATCTTTACAAATCATACTTACTTCATTTGTTATAGCATTTATTCTAGAAATAATTCTTTCTGCTTTAACTTTTTCAACTCCTTGTTTAGTTAAAGATAAATGTTCATATAATAATTCTTTATCTAAATTAGAAGTTATGAATGTTTTTTTATCTTTATCAAGTCTTCCTTGAAGAATTGGAAATAGCACCTCATCTCTTGCCCAAGGTGTAAGTGACTCCCCTCCTAAATCATCAATAAATAAAACTTCTACATTTATTAAATAGTTTATTTTATCTTCATAGTCAGTATCAAATGAACTTTTTAAATTTCTTAAAAAATCTGGCCAAAAAGCTATAGCACATTTAATATTTTTTTTAGCAAGTTCATTAATTACTGATGTTACCATATACGTTTTACCACATCCAGTTGAACCATATAAATATAAACCTAAAGTATTCTCATAATTATTTAAAAAATTATTCAAATATAAAATAGCATCTTGTCTTCCTTTAATTCTTTTATCAATTTTACTAAATTCAGCTAATCTATTTTCTTTAGTAACATTATAATAAATTATATTTTTTTCATAATTATATTTACTATCCTGATTTTTTTTATAATGACACTTTTTGTAATTAAAAGAAATTATATTACTTATTTTAGGCAAATAAGCATGTCCTAAAAGTGAATTTTTACATTCAGATAAGCCTTTACAATTAAGACAATTATTATATTCTATAGAGCTTTCTTTTAAATAAGAAGTATATTTCATAAGTAGCTCATCACTGCATGAAAGCCTATTAATAAAATTTTTAAAATCATCATCTTCTTTAGCTTTTTCAAATTCATTTTTAAGTAGTGTTTTATCATATTTTAAATTATCGCTCAATTTAATCAACTTTATCACCTCTTAATTTCTTTTCAAATTCTAAGATTTCTTCATCTGTTAGATATTCATCCTTAATTTCTTTATCAACCCATGAAGGTACTTTTCTGTTTATAGTTTCTTTTTTAGTATAATTTTTTTTAGAATCATATTCACCTTTAGCAAATACTATGGCATCATTTACTGTATTTATATTGCTTCTTTTCCATTGTACTGCAATTTGTTCAATAAATTTTTTAGATAATTTATTATTATTTATTTTTAAAACATAATCAAGAAGGACATTAACTACACCTGGCATTAATTTTTTATTTACAATTAAATCTTCTACTATCATTGTATCTGTAAGTGTTGGTTTTGATTCTTGTTTCATTTCTAAAAATTCAATAGGTGTTATAGTTTCAAATTGATTAATTAGTTTAGACATTTTAGTATCTTCTACTTTTTCTTGTCTTAAATATAGTGGTTGATCTTGATATACTAATTTAGGAATTTTCCCTTTACTTTCAAATTTATAATAATTTCTACAATTTTCTTTTAATAAATTTATATCAATTTTTCTATCCACTGTACTATTTTTAATCATTTCACTCATTATATCATTATCATAATTATAAACAAATGATAATTTATAAATAAGCTCCTTAACGTCTTTTGTAATACTTTTAATACTTAAAATTTCTTCTGGAATTAAACTTAGCATGGAATTAAAATCAATAGTAGGTTCAAAAGATAAATCTAAATGATTTACTTTTTTTATATTTTTATCTTGTTTTTCATAAAGTGGCGTGAATGCATAAATATCTTTAAATTTGCATGATATATCTTTATATCCATTTAAATCGAGTTTAGGCAAAGTATAATTTTCAATAATTCTTTTATATTCTTTTTTATCTAAATTATTATAAAGCGCTGTTGCTAAAATTGGATTATTTAAAAAATTACTCATAGAAAGTGGACTATATAACTCGTACACATAACTATTTATATCTCCTTTTTTTAAATAAGTTTTTAAAAGCCCTAATGCTTCTAATTTATCACGTGACTCTTTTATATCTTCTAGTTTTACTTGCATATTAGAAACTAAATCTTTATGTGAATTTCCTTTTGAATTAATCTTATTTTTATCTAAATATCCCCATAAAGTAAAGTATAAATTAATAGATAAAGCACCTATTATCGGTTGATATAATAATATTAAATTAGTATGATCATCACTATTTAAAATAGTTTTATTAATAACCACAAAATTATCAAGTGGTAAAAGAGGTATATTCATAATAATCACCTAGTTATATAATAACATAAAAAAAAGAATATTACATTCATTTTTGCATTTTTTCTATAAATTCATCATAGAAAATATAATCTGGTTTATGTTTTAAAATATTTGCAATAGATACTGCCATTTTATATGTAAGAGTTCTTTTATTATTTTCAATCTGACTATAAAATGCTCTACTGATATTTAAAATTTCTGCCATTTCTTTTGCAGTATAACCCTCTTTTATACGTAGTTCTTTTAATTTTGACATATTATACTCCTTTAAAATATTATACCATAAAGTATACTAATGGTGTACTGCAAAACAATTAATTTTGTGAGAAAATATTAATATATGGTAATATTTACCAATTTTTTTGGAAGTGGTTATATGGAAAATGAATATATAAATTTTGTTAAAAATGTTAAATATTATAGAAAAAAAATAAATATGACTCAAGAACAATTAGCTGAAAAAAGTGATTTAAGTGTATCATATATAAAACAAATAGAATCAGCAAAAGAATTTAAAAATGTTACTTTTAATACAATTTGCAAACTTGCTAAAGCACTTAATGTAAATATTGAAAAATTATATAAAAAAATGAACTAAATTAGCTCATCAATTCTATTTTTTAAATCATCATCTAAATTAGATATGATTTTTTTTATCTTTAATGATTTACTATATAAAGATAAATTTTCTTCATAAAATATTAATTTTTCTTCTATATCTTTTAAACTTTTATGTATAGCATTCCTAGAAACATTATAATTTTCCGATAGCTCACTTAAAGTTAAATTGTTAAAGTAATAATCTATAAAATAATTTTTTTGTTTTTCAGTAAGTAATGGGCTATAATAATCAAATAAATTACTTAAGTATATATTTTTATCCATTTTAAACAAACAATACAGAAGCTATTAAAACTATTCCAAGACCTATATAAATAGCTGTTGCATACTTTCTTTTATATATTTTATGATTATTATAAGCTATAGTAAACATTAAAAGTCCTAGTAATACCTCAGTTATTACAAAAAATTGTTCTTCAAAAAATGAGGATATTCCAAAACTTATTGCATATATTCCAAGTGCTACTTGAAGTAACATTGTAATTTGTTCGATTGTATTAATTTCTAACTTATTCATTATTTCCTCCAAAAAGACCATATATATATTTTTCAATATCAAAAGTAGCTAAATCTGCCTCTTTTTCACCTAAACCTATAAATTTAACTGGTATTCCAACTTGTTCTTTTATAGCAAGTACTATACCACCCTTTGCAGTACCATCTAGTTTAGTTAAAATAATACCAGTAATAGGCGTTATTTCTTTAAAGCTTTTAGCTTGAGATATTCCGTTTTGTCCTGTTGTTGCATCTATAACAAGAAGTACTTCATGAGGAGCATTAGGTATTTGCCTGCCAATAACTTTATTAATTTTATCTAACTCATTCATTAAATTAACCTTGTTTTGAAGTCTACCAGCAGTATCTATAAGTACAACATCATAATTTTGTTGCTTTGATATATCTAGTGCATCAAATATAACACTTGATGCATCTTTTGTATCTTTAGAAAATACATCAACATTTAATTTTTCTCCCCAATTTTTTAATTGTTCTACAGCTCCAGCTCTAAATGTATCACCTGCAACAAGTAATACTTTCTTTCCTTCTAATTTTAATTTGTATCCTAGTTTAGCCATAGAAGTAGTTTTACCAACGCCGTTAACACCAACAAACAAAATTACAGTAGGAGAATTGTTTGAATAATTAATTTTATTTACAATAATATCATTATTTACATAAATTATAAACATCTCATCTATTATAATATCCATTAAATCCTTAGAATCTACTATGTTTTCACTTTTAACACGAGCTTTTAGTTTACTTACAAACTTCATTACTGTGTCTACTCCAATATCTGCCATTATAAATATTTCTTCTAATTCTTCAAAATACTCTTCACTTACTTTTTTATATTTACTATTTAAAATACTTATCTTATTTACAAACTCTTTACTAGTTTTTTCTAAACCTTTTTTATAATCATCTAATTCTTTTTTATCACTATTTGAAAATACATTTTTTAATTTGTTAAAAAATCCCATATTATCACCTATTTAATTATACTAAAATTTTTAGTATAAGTAAAACAATATTAAATAATATTAACATTCAAATAATAAATAAGATTATAGTAATCATTTAA
>CAQHJP010000044.1 GCA_948801035.1 uncultured Bacilli bacterium | reverse complement strand
AAATAGCGCTAATATATGCTAAAAATGGTTATGATTTGGTACTAAATTATTTATCCGATACAGAAAATGCTATAAAAGTAAAAGAAATATTAGAAAAATATAATGTTAAAGTAATACTTAAAAAGGGAGATATAAGTAGTGAAGATTTTGTTTTAGCCCTGCTTAATGATATAAAAAAAGAATTTGGTCATATTGATGTTTTAATCAATAATGCTGGAATATCTATTGATACGCCAGTTTCTTTAAAAAAAGTAGATGATTTTAAAAAAATATTAGATGTTAATTTACTTGGTACATTTTTAACTTGTAAATATATAGGTGGTTATATGTATGAAAATAAAAATGGCGTTATAGTTAATATTTCCTCTAATAATTCAATTGATTCATATTATCCTGAGAGTATGGATTATGATGCATCTAAAGCTGGTGTTAATGTACTTACTTTAGATTTTGCTAAATTATATGCACCATTTATAAGAGTAAATGCTCTAGCTTTAGGATGGGTTGAAACTGATATGAATAAATTTATGGACCCTAGTTTTAAATCATCTGAAGAAAATAAAATATTATTAAATAGATTTGCACATCCTAATGAAATTTCGAAAGTCGTTTATTTTTTAACTAGTGATGGTGCCAGTTATATAAATGGATCTATAATAAAGGTTGATGGAGGTATAAAATGATAGAAAAAATAAATTTACTTGAAGAAAAATTAGCACCTATTTTTAAAGAAGTTGATAATGTATGTTATATAAATAGTAAAAAAGTATTAGATGCATTTCATAATAATAAACTATCAGAATACCACTTAAATTCTACTACTGGATATGGTTATAATGATATTGGAAGAGAAGTAATTGAAGATATTTATAAAGATATTTTTAAATCAGAAGATGCTTTAGTTAGAAATCAATTTATATCTGGTTCTCATGCATTAACAGTAGCTTTATTCGCACTTTTAAGACCAAATGACACACTACTTAGCATTACAGGCAAACCTTATGATACTTTAGATGAAGTTATAGGTATTGTTGAAAATGAAAGTTCTTTAAAATCATTTGGCATCAAATATGAACAAATAGATTTAGAGAATAATGATTTTAATTATGATTTAATAAAAGAAACATTACTTGATCATAAGATAAAGGTTATTGAAATACAAAGATCAAAAGGATATTCTACTAGAAAAAGTATAACTATATCTTCCTTAGAAAAAGTTATTAAATTCATTAAAAATATAGATAAAAATGTAATAATTATGATAGATAATTGTTACTGTGAATTTGTTTGTGATAAAGAACCTATAGAAGTAGGTGCAGATATTGCAGTTGGGTCGCTTATTAAAAATCTAGGTGGAGGAATTGCACTAAATGGAGCATATATAGTTGGAAAAAAAGACTTAATTAAGTTATGCGCTGAAAGATTAACCTTACCTGGTGAGGGAAAAGAAGTAGGACCTAGTTTAGGGGCTAACAGAAATATACTTGAAGGCTTATATTTTGCGCCATCTGTAGTTGCAAGTAGTTTAAAAACTGCAATACTCACTTCTTTAGCTTTAGAAGAAGAAGGATATTTAGTAGAACCTAGATATAATGATATAAGAGCTGATATAGTTCAAAATATAATATTTAATGATAAAAATAAATTAATAGAATTTTGCAAGAGTATTCAAGCATCTTCTGCTGTTGATGCACACGTGGTACCTACCCCTTCTTATATGCCAGGTTATCAAGATGATGTTATTATGGCTGCTGGAGCATTTGTACAAGGTTCTTCTATAGAACTATCATGTGATGGCCCAATTAGAAGTCCGTATATTGCTTATATGCAAGGTAGTTTAATGTATCCATATGGTAAAATAGCAGTTATTAATGCTTTAGAAAGTTTAAAAAAATCTAAGAATTGATCTTAGATTTCTTTTATATATAAATTATCATTACTATCTATTAAAATAGTACTATCATATTTAATATTATCATTTATTAGTTCTTTTGCTATCATAGTCTCTAAATTTCTAGATATATACCTTTTTATGGGTCTAGCACCAAATTCAGGATCAAATGCTTCATTTATTATAAAATCTTTAGCTTTATCAGTTAATTTAATTTTGATTTTTTTATCACTTAATCTTTTCTCCACATCATTAATAATTTTATCTAAAATTTGATAAATTATATCTTTAGAAAGTGAATCAAATACTATTATTTCATCTATTCTATTTATAAACTCTGGTTTAAATGTTTTATGTAACTCTGCATTTATTAAAGAATCCTTATCTATTTTATTATCAAGTATATATTCACTGCCTAAATTAGATGTCATAATAATTATAGTGTTTTTAAAATCAACTGTTCTTCCTTGAGAATCAGTTATTCTACCATCATCTAATATTTGCAAAAGTATATTAAACACATCTTTATGTGCTTTTTCTATTTCATCAAAAAGTATTATGCTATATGGGTTACGTCTTACAGCTTCTGTTAATTGCCCACCTTCGTCATATCCAACATATCCTGGAGGCGCTCCTATTAATCTTGATGTTGAATAAGCTTCCATGTATTCAGACATATCTATTCTAACCATATGTCTTTCATCATCAAATAACTCATAAGCAAGTGATTTAGCAACTTCAGTTTTACCTACACCAGTTGGGCCTAAAAATATAAATGAACCAATTGGTCTATTTGCATCTTTAATTCCAGCTCTAGCTCTTATAATTGCTTCACTAATTAATTTAAGTGCTTTATCTTGGCCTTTTACTCTTAATTTTAGGTTATTTTCTAAATTTAAAAGTTTATCTTTTTCTGAATCTACTAATTTACTAATTGGAATATTTGTCCATTTTGAAATAATACTAGCAATATCATCTTCACAAACAGTATCTGATAGTATTTCAGATTTATTTTTTTCCTCCAATTCTTTTAACTCTTTTTCAAGTTTTGGAATATCTCCATGTCTAAGTCTTGCAGATGTTTCTAAATCGTATTTAGCTTCTGCTATTTCAAGTTCATGTTGTTTTAAATCTATTGCTTGCTTTGCTAATTTAATTTTATCATTTATATCTTTTTCTTCTTCCCAATTTTTCCTTAGGGTAGATTCTTTTTCGTGTAATTCTTTAACTTCATTATTTATATCATTAATTCTGTTTTTAGAAATGTCATCATGTTCTTTTTTTAATGCTTCTTTTTCTATTTCAAGTTGCATTATTTTTCTTGTTAGGCTATCCAGTTCGGTAGGAACAGATTGCATTTGAACTTTTATTGTAGCACAAGCTTCATCTATTAAATCAATGGCTTTATCAGGTAAGAATCTATCTGTTATATATCTATCTGATAAGCTTGCAGCAGCAATTAAAGCTTTATCTTTTATATTAACACCATGAAATACCTCAAATCTTGATTTTAACCCTCTTAATATAGTTATAGTATCTTCTACAGTTGGAGCTTTAACTAATATTTTTTGAAATCTACGCTCTAATGCACCATCTTTTTCAATATATTTTCTATATTCATTTAATGTTGTGGCTCCAATTAAATGTATTTCTCCTCTAGCAAGCATTGGCTTTAACATATTACCAGTATCTAGTGCACCCTCAGCACCAGCACCAACAATTGTATGAATTTCATCTATAAACATTATAATTTCACCGTTTGAATCTTGTATTTCTTTTAAAACGGCTTTTAGTCTTTCTTCAAATTCGCCTCTATATTTAGCTCCTGCAATTAAAGAACCCATATCAAGTTCCCAAATTTTTTTATTTTTTAAACTATCAGGAACATCACCTTTTATTATTCTTTGAGCAAGACCTTCTACTATTGCAGTTTTACCAACTCCTGCTTCTCCTATTAAAACAGGGTTGTTTTTACTCTTTCTAGATAAAACTCTTGTTATGTTTCTTATTTCTTCGTCACGTCCAATAACTGGGTCAACTTTATTATCTTTTACAGCATCAGTTATATTGCGACCATATTTTTCTAAAACATTTTCGTTTTGTTCCATAAACATCCCTCCTATATAATTTTGATTAATATGTTAGAAATTTATACTAACGATTTGATTATATCACTTATATTAGCACTTGTCAAATGAGAGTGCTAATTTGATTTGAAAATATTAAAATGTTATAATGTCTTTTGAGGTTATTAATTATGAATATATATGAATATTTTTTAATGTTTATCATTTATGCAATGATAGGATGGGTAGTAGAAGTTTTAAATAGTTTAATCGTGCATAAAAAATTTGTAAATAGAGGATTTTTAATTGGACCATACTGTCCTATTTATGGAATAGGTGGAGTACTTATAACAATATTTTTAAAGAGCTATTCACATAGTCCTATAACACTTTTTGTTATGGCAGTTTTTATATGTGGAATACTTGAATATTTAACAAGTTATTTAATGGAAAAGTTATTTAATGCGAGATGGTGGGATTATACTAATCAAAAGTATAATATAAATGGAAGAATTTGCTTAGAAACATTATCAGCATTTGGACTTTTAGGATGTGTTGTAATATATTTAACTAATCCACTACTTTATAAACTTTTTAATTTATTAACATATACTCCTCTTAAAATAATATCTATAACATTATTTACTATATTTATAATAGATTTATTTGTATCTATAAAAATTATAAGTAATTTTAAAATTGCTACTGTAGAATTTAGGTATAAAGATAGTACAGAGGAAATAACTAAAAAAGTAAAAGAAATGCTTTATACAAAATCCCCTTTTACAAAAAGACTTATGCAAGCTTTTCCCAATTTAAAAGCTGTTATATTAAATATTAAAAATGAACTTAAGAAAACAAAATTAGAACTTAAAGTTACTAAAAAGAATTTAAAGAAAACTCAAAAAAAACTAAAAAAATTAGAAAAGAAAGGTAAAACAAAATGAACTTATTAGAGTTATTATCTTTAAAAAAACAAATAATTTCTAAAAGGCAAGAATTAGATAGTCTTAAAGAAGAAGTTGAATTATTAAAATTAATGTCAAAAATAGATAAACAAGAAATTTCAAAAGATTTGATAGATATAGAAAATGTTTATTTATATAAAGAGCGTGATTCAAATGTTGTATACTTTGTTAGATCTTTAAAATCAAGTTCATCTTTTAATTTCAAATTAATTAATATTTTTAATGAAAATGATTCAATAACTATGTCAGATGATGATTATTACGATGCAATAAGACAATATTCAAAGATAGCATCATTAGTATATATAAAAGATGCTTTTAAAGAAATACTAGCTTATCCGGATAATAAGGTACCTAAATTGTTACTTCAAAAATTATATTATAAAGCTAATAAATTAGATTTAAAAACTTTACGATATAGTACACTTGAAGAAAATTAGAAAATATTATATTAATAATAGTAAAAGTTTGAATTTTACCTGTAATAAAAATAAATATATAATTTTAGGACTGATTTAGTCCTTTTTTTAATATATTAAAATAGGTGAGTATTTTGAAAAAGATTTTATTTGGTTTATTTATGTTTTTTGTTTGTAGTAATGTATATGCTTATTCA
>CAQHJP010000043.1 GCA_948801035.1 uncultured Bacilli bacterium | reverse complement strand
ATTTTATTTTCATATTATATGAATTAACTAATGTTACTTTTACTTTTGTTCTTCCAAAAGGCCACTCTGGCTCACCAACTGCTTGAAATATAATTTTATATTTATTTTCTTCATTTACAAATTCTGTAACATCTGTAATTTTAAATTTGGTAATATATATGAATATTGCAATAAGAACAATTATTACAACAAAAATAATTTCAGATATTTTTAACAAAATACTTCCTAATTCTTTCACTAATATTCTCCATAAAATTCAATTATTTATAATACTAACCTTTTAGTATTACTTTTCAATTTCTACTTTAACATTATCTTTTAATAAAGACTTATCTACAATAGCATAAAAAACATTATTCAAAAGTTCTTGGTCAACATTAAGTTTAGTTTCATCTTTTTGTTTCATAATAATGTAAGTAGTCGTTTCATCACTATATATGTCATAAATCATTAGATTAGTTTCTTTTAAGTCTTTTCTTAATGTTTCATCTGCAATAATAACTAGAAATGTATTGTTAAAATCACTTTCTACCATATCTGGAATAGTTATTCTTTCTTTATATTTATTATAATCACTCATATTAGTAATTATTTTGTGATACAAACTACATTCAGTGTGATATATCATATCATTTTGCATTAAGTCATTCTCATAAGACATATCACCATTATAATTATATAACCCACTAGTTTTTATTTCTCCTCTTTCTTTAATAATAGAATTTAAAGCTGTATTATTTTCAATAATATTTATATTTTGTTCTGAATCATTACTTAAAGAATTGGTATTATTTTTTTCAATATCTGCTATATTTTTTCCTAAATAAAGTCCTATTGTAATTACTATTAATATTAATAGTAATATAACTCCTATTATTTTTTTCATAAAATTTTCTCCTTATAAAACTTATCTCATATGATTACCATTTTATTCTGTCATCATTATCTACCCATGCACCACCAATTATTTCTCCTGTTGTTGCATCTACATAATAATTTCTGCCATTTACTTCATTAAAATTTTTTTGTTTTTCTTTGTCTACAATATAACTTATTTTAATATTCCAAACTTTTCTTAATTTTCTTTCATTATAATATCCATTATAGATTAAAATTCTTCCATGTTCTTGTTCTTCATGCCTAATTTCATCTTCAACGCCTAAAGTTTTCTCTTGAACATATACAAATGAATTCATATCCCTTATAGCTACTTCTGATTCAATATTTTCTATATCTAATACAGATATTTTTCTATCACATTTTTTGGCTATTTCTATTGCTTGCTCTTTGTTAATTATTAATTCATTTTCTTCATAAATATAATCAGAATTTCTAACAAAAATACTATTTATTAATACTTCATTACTTACTACTCTAAAGCTTACATCTATTAAATTATAATAATTTATAAGTTCATCATCACACTTTTGATAAAAATATGCCTTCCATTCTTTACATTCTATATTAGAAGATACAGCAGAAATCATTAAAACCTTATCAAAAACATATTCCCCATTTATTCCAATTTTTATATCATCAAATATGGAACACGCAATTTCTTTTGCTTCTTGTTCCGAAATAAATTCAGTATTTATAGTAAAATCATAAAATAATTTATTATCAAAAAAAGATACAAACTTTCCTTCTTGGCTAAATGTTAGTGAAGTATTATCAAAATTAATTCTATAATAATAATCTGTGGACTCTGCTATTGTTATAACATCACTTTCATTAATATTATATTCATATCCTAAATTATCAAATATATCTTGTCCTAAAGTAACAATAGTATCAATAGGTACTGCTTCTGTACTATTCATTTTTTCTTTTTTTGCACTCTGTTCTTTAGAATCTTGTTCATGATACTCTTGAATATTTTTTAATTCAATTGGTTCTTTCCAGACTTTTTTATATATTGTAACACTTGCATAAGTTATTCCAGTTAATATAGTTGTAACAGAAACTATTATTATTAATACTTTTAATAGTTTGTTCATTTCATCAAGCTTTTTCTTTTTAAGAATTTTCTTTAGTTCTTTTTTACCTCTATGTACAAAATTTTTGATATTCTGAACTGATTCTCCTAATATTTCTGACACTTCTTTATATGACAGTTCTTCTATTTGAGTTAGATAAACTGCATTTTTATATTTATCATTTAATTCGTTTATTGACTCTATTAATTGATTTTTAGTTTCTTGATTTGTAATAAATTCAAGTATATCCTTTTCTATTGTTTCTGTCTTATTAAAATATTTCTCTGTTATATATTCTCTATTTTTTTCATTTTTCATATAAGAAATGGCTCTGCTTTTTGCTATAAAATATAAATAATTCTTGAAACTATAAACTTCTTTAGATTTGTTTTGAAATGCATATATAAAAGTATCTTGAGCTATATCTTCTGCTTTCTGATAATCTTTTACAATATTAAAAATAAAAAACTCTATCTTCCTCTTATATTTATTATACAATAAGTCAAAAACATCTTTTTTGCCTTCAAAATATTCTGCATATAATTTACTATCTAAATCTTTTTCCATATTTCACCACACTTTCATCTATATATACTTGTAAAATATAAAAAAGTTTCAAAATATTTATTTTTTATTCACAATCTTAATTATTATACATTGATGGTTATTTACTAAAATGTTATATAAGAATAAAAAAGATGGAAAGCTTGCTTTTCCATCTTTTTTATTTTTTTGGTGACCCCTACGGGAATCGAACCCATGATTCCACCTTGAGAGGGTGGCGTCTTAGCCGCTTGACCAAGGGGCCATGTATTAACTATTTATTTATAACATATTTTAAAGTGTTAGTCAATACACATGTTTAGAATTTCTTCTAGTCTTTCATCTTGTTTTGTTAGATATAAATATCCAATTAAAGCTTCGAATGCTGTTGATTGTGAATAATCTGCCACATTAGAATTTTTGGCAACATGGTGATTTTCTGTATTTCTTCCTCTTCTTACAACATCTTTTTCATCTTCTGTAAGATTATCTGTAATCTTTTTTAATATATCAGCTTGTGCTTTTGCTTTTACATATTTTATTGATTCTATATGTAATTTATGTGGTTTAGCATTCGAATTATTAATTAAATGTGTTCTAATAAATAATTCATAAACACTATCTCCAACATAAGCCCACACAAGTGGTGACAACATTTTTGCATCAGATATATCTTTGTTTCTTTCTATAAATTCCAACTTTCTTCTCCTTTTATGGCTCTTCTAAACTAATTTTTCCTAATTTACAATTTCTAAAATCATCTAAAATAATTCTAGCAATTTTCTCGTCATCAGTATTTCCCCCAGCAACAAGAGCTCCTCTTTTTCTACCTATTACTTGCATTAATTCATAAATATAATTTGAATGTTGTTCTATTTCAGTAATCTCTTCTTCTGTTATTTTATATCTTTCAATTACATTTGACTTATATTTTGTATATAAAACTTTTAATAATTCATATGCTATTTCTACTTTTTCTAAAATATCATCTTTTATTGTACCTGTAAATGCTAAATTTAAAGCAATTTCATTATTTTCAAATTTTGGCCATAGAACACCTGGTGTATCTAGCAATTCTTGATTTTTTCCTATTCTGATCCATTGCTTAGATTTTGTTACACCTGGTTTATTTCCTACTTCCATTTTATTCTTTTTAGCAATTCTATTAATGAATGAAGATTTTCCAACATTTGGAATTCCTAAAATCATAACTCTAATTGTTTTATTTATTCTTCCTCTTGCTGCCTGTTTTGCAATTTCTTCTTTCATTAATTCATCTATTTTTCTTGATACCTTATCTATACCTTTTCCAGAATTTGAATCTGTTAATATTACAGGTGCTTCTTTAGATAGTTTTTCAACCCATTTTTGATTTATTTTTTCATCTGATAAATCACATTTGTTTAATAAAATTATTCTTTTTTTGTTTCTAGTTAAATTTTTTATATCAGGATTCCTACTAGCTACTGGTATTCTACTATCTAATAATTCTATTACAACATCTATTAATTTTAAATCTTCTTCTATTTGTTTACGTGTTTTTGCCATATGTCCTGGATACCAGTTGATGTTGACTTTTGGTAACTTTTCTTCGTTATTATTCATTAATTTCACTTCCTTTTTCTTTATAATTTATTTTAATATTTCCATTATCAAATATTATTATATTATCTATTAATTGAAGCAATATATTTCGATCAAGTTCTTTAATCTTTTTGTTTTTTCTTTTTATATTTTCTTCTACTTTGTTTATAAGCTTATTTCTATTTATTGAGTGCTTTGTACATTTTTTATATCTTGCATACGATTCACAATAATAGTACTCGCCTGATTTTTTAAACTTGCTACCACAATCACCACATTTTAAATATCCATAAAACAAATCTACTTTACCATCTTTATTAATTCTAGCATTACTATTTTCTATAATTTCCTGTACTTGGTTAAATTTCTCTTCAGAAATTATTGGCTCATGATGATTTTTAGTTATTATCCACTCATCTTTGTTTGCATCAATTAATTTATGAATTTTATAACTTTCAACTTTCTTTTTTCCTTGAATTAAATCGCCTGTATACGTTCTATTTTTTAGTATTCTATTTATCATTTTGGCATTCCATTTTTCATTTATATTATCTCTACATTGGTCTAATATCTTTTCTTTTTTATATATTGCTGGTGTCATAATATTCCTTTTATTTAACTCGTTTGCTATCTCACTAGGTGATTTTCCTTTTAAAATACTATTAAATATAAATAAAACATAATATGCTGCTTCCATATCTCTTACAAACTTATGATTATCCTCTGGACTCTTTTTATATCCATATGGAGCAAAAGCACCTACAAATTCACCATTAACCTTTTTGGTTTTTAAAACACTTTTTACTTTTTTAGATATATCTTTTGCATAAGCATCATTCATTAAATTTTTAATAGGTACTATGTAATTATCTAAAGACTCTGGATTTTCATAACTATCTATATTTTCTATAATTGATATAAATCTAACATTTATCATTGGAAATATATTTTCTAAATAATTATCAACTTCAATATGATTTCTTCCTAATCTTGATAAATCTTTAATAATGATAGCATTTATATTTTTATTGATAATATTGCGTAGTAACTTTTTGAATGCAGGTCTATTGAAATTCGTTCCACTATATCCATCATCAATATAATAATCTACTAATTTTAAATCTTGTTTATTACTAATATATTTATCTATTAATACTTTTTGATTTGATATACTATTTGATTCCATATTATCTTTATCTTCTTTAGACAATCTTAAATATGCTGCTACATTCCAGTTTACTATTTTAAATCACTTCCTAAAAAATCTTATTTACTATTATTATTTAATATTTTTCCCTTTTGTATATTAGGATTGTACTTTGTTTTTATTTCATATTCAATTTCCTCTGGCATCTTTTTAAAAAGTATTTTTGATGGTAGTGAAATAACTTCATTAGGTTTTATATTCTTCTGTTCGTATTTCAAAAAATAATACTCATCTGTTTCAATAATCTCATAATCTGCCACACTTTTTAGATATTCCTTAAAATATTCTATATATGATTCAT
>CAQHJP010000042.1 GCA_948801035.1 uncultured Bacilli bacterium | reverse complement strand
ACAGCAATTATTTTATCATCATCAATAATAAGTAGACCATAATCACCATTTAACTTATTAAATAAATCAGCTTTATATAAATCATATAAATATAAAATTTTATCAGTTATATTAGTAACATCACACTTAAATTCATCTAAATTATAAATATTACCAATAATAAAACAATATTTATTTTTGTATTTAATTTCTTTATTATCAATCAAAACCTTAATTTTAGATTTTTCTTTTTTTACAACAAAATCCATAAATTACCTTCCTATTTTTCTATAGTAAGAACAATTACATCTATTGCTTTGGCATTTTTCTGGCTTATCAAGTAGTTCTATTTTATCCTTTAAAACATTTCCACGTATAGCTTTACTTCTTACAGTTGGACATCTACATATATCGCCTACATTATCAATAGATATATTTCTTATTCCAGCATCACAAATAAAATCAGATGTATCAAAATAATCTTTATCAGTTATAACTAGTGATAATTTTTGAGTATTAGTGAAATACCTTTTTTCACCATTTACTAAAGTTACTTTAATAAATTTTTTATCGCTCTTTGCTAATTTATTTCTAAATTTTAAAGACAAGTCAGTATCATATTTTCTTATAATAATTGGATTAATTGTATCAACCTTATTTTTATATTTTTTCTTAGCTTTAATAAAATTAAAATAATCTGAATCATTTAATATAGGATAACCTACTGATACCGAAATTGGCGGCTTTTTTAAAAATTTTTTCATTTTTTTAGATAGTGTTTTTAATTTATACTTCTCCATTATACAAGCTATATGATATAATCTTTTATTTGAATATAATATCTTTAATTTGTCCATAAACTGTTCTATAGTTGTATAATCCTTATAAAAACTTGCTGAATAAGAAAAATATCTTTTTTCTACATTATTAAATAAATCCTTAATTTTAATTAAAGTTTCCTCGCTTGCAGAATTATTAGTAGTTATATGTATTATAACATTTCCATCAAATTTAACATTTATAAATTTTTTTAATATATCTATAAAATCAGGTAATATTGTTACCTCTCCACCTATTAAAAATATATTTAATTTATTAAAATTTTTATTTAAATCATTTTCTATAAACTCAATTATCTTATCAGCAATTTCCATTCTAAGTTTATGAGATTCACCTTTACTACTTAAAATTTTATTTTTTTTATTTCCTTGTATACAAAATTTACAATCATAATTGCATATTCTAGTCATATGCCATCTAAGTACAAAAGTATCATCACCATATTTAATATTTTCTATTAATTTAATATCTTCATTTTTCATAAATTACTCCCTCTTAATATTTCTATAAATATATCAATATATTTATTTAAAATATTATCAATACTATAATTATGAACAAAATCATTATTACTAGCAAGATTACTTACAACACTATAATTATTTATTACATAATTTATTTTTTCTATTAATATTTTTTTATTATTAATAGGTACTACTATACCATTTATATTATTTTTTATTAAATCTCTATTACCTCTACAGTCAGTTACCATTATAACTTTTCTCTTATGCATAGCTTCCATTATATTTAAAGGAAGTCCTTCTTGTTTACTTACTGATAT
This sequence comes from uncultured Bacilli bacterium, assembly GCA_948801035.1. Taxonomy (GTDB): domain Bacteria; phylum Bacillota_I; class Bacilli_A; order RF39; family UBA660; genus Faecisoma. Next base: position 4,090 of record CAQHJP010000042.1, on the reverse strand, counting down.
AACTAAATCAGTTATATCTAAAATTTTAGAAATATCTTTTCTAAAACCAGTTAATTTAATATGATTTTCTAACTTTCTTTTTTTAATTAATTTTTCTATTTTACCATTTGTATTATCAGATCCTACAAGTAAGACTATAGTATTATTTAAATTCATTTTAGATAAAGTATTAATTAAATATTTTTGTCTTTTTCTTTTTGATATCTCCGCTACATATGTAATTACAAATTTACCATTTATACCTAAACTTTTTTTTAAATTTATCTTTTGACTATCATTTAAATTAGTATTAAATAAATTACTATTATATCCTATACCATCAATAAACCTAGTATCAACCTTAAAATATTTTAAAGCATTAATATAATCTTCATAATTTATAGTTATTAAAATATCAACATACCTCATTAAAATTTTTTCAACTAGAAAATAAATTAAATTAAAATTTCCTTTAAAAAAATGAAAACCATGAACAGTATATATAAGTTTAACAAATTTATCTTTTGATAAACATTTAGATATTCTTGCTACTACACTTCCCATAGGAGTAGAAGTTAAAATTAAATCATATTTTTCTTTTTCTAATATATCTTTTAATTTAAAAATAGCTTTAATATTACATAATCTAAAAGGTTTTCTTGAAATACCTATATTATATTTATTACGTGCATTTGAAATTTTTAAATCTGTATTAGTTGCAACATCAACAATATAATTTTTGCTTAAATATTTTATATATGGTAGGTAGCATAAATTTATATGATTATCACTATTAGCTACAAATAATATCTTCTTCATGCCTACCTCCTAAAAAACCTAAAACAATATAAAATATAGGTGCTACTGTAATAACGCTTATATTAAAAGTTGATTGTATAATATAACTTAATACTACTAAATAAATTTGATAATGAGTCTCTTTATTACATTTTTTCAAAACATATCCTATTAAAAATAAATAAATTAAAATAGAAAATATGCCTTCAGTTACATATTTTTGAATATATTCATTATGTGCTTTATCAAAACAAGTAGCTTTTAATCCTTTAATACATTTACCACTATCTATATATATTAAATTATCAATACCAATACCTGTTAAAATATGCTTATAACTCATACTTAAACTTTTTCTCCAAATATATATTCTACCAGTACCTGTTGAATCATTAATATTACCTTTTAATATTTCTCCTACCTCATTTATATTATTAATCATATTTTTTTTAAAGTTTAATTTTTTATCAAATAAAAATATAAATGAACTAAATAAAATACAAATTAAAACTAAAAATAATATAAATTTCTTATAATTAGATTTATTAATGTTTTTAATAAGTATTATACCACCTAATAAAATAAAAGTTAATATACATCCTAAAGTATTACCTATAAATAAACCATACATAAAAAATATAGTTAAGCATAAATAATTTATTTTATATATTTTACTCGATTTAAATATACCACCAAAACTAAAAAGTAAACACATAAGAACATAGCTAGAATAAAAATTCTGATTTCCCATAGTTCCAGTAGCATATTTGCCATTTATTATTAAATTATAAGTTCTATCATAATTAAAAATTTTACCTATTTTAAAAAACTGTATATTTCCAATAAGTACCTCTATAATACCTGTAAAAATAAATATATACATTATAATTTTTTTATATTTTAAAGGTATAGTAGTTGCAAGCAAGAAAAACATATAATAACTTATAATTACAAGTAAGCCTTCATATCTACCAAAACTACCAAAAATAGATACATAAGGATTTATTGCAAATAAAGATGAAATAGCTCCACATAATATAAGAAGTAATATAATTACATCTTTTAATTTAGCTTTTTCCTTATTTATTATTTTATAAACAACATATAAAATTAAACTTATCATCCCAAATAAAAATAATACATAGGATACATTTTGATACATTCCACATCCAATAGTTAAATAAATTGTATAAATATTTAAATAAAGTATTATAAATATAAGTGTTAAAGTACTTAATAAATTAACTAATTTTTTTGATTTTTCCATACAATCACTATCCTTTATAATTATAACAAAAATAAATAATAAACAAAAGAAAAATAGGTAATTTTACCTATTTTAAATTTACTTATATGGCTTAATATGAATTGTATCAATTCTTATTAGACCATTTCCATGATAACCTATAGGTGATTCAACAGAAGTATGATTATTTCTTATATTTACTTCTATATCAGATACATAAGAAGATAACGTAAAACTTGCTGAATAATCTGTATTACCACCTCTATTATTGAATAAGCTTACATGAGTGTTTCCACCATTATAATAAACTATTCTAGTCATATCAAGTAAATTATTACCAATTATTTGAACATGATAATTTCCTGGAAGTATTTTAGCGTATGGTCCCCACTGGCTTGATCCATCAAGTGGCAAATAAACTGAGCTTCCTGATTTATATCCATATCCTCCTACAAATATATCTGATCTGCCTCCACCAAGCCAACCATAAACTTCAATTGTTTGTGTTTTATTAGTTGAAAGACCATTAATTCCATTTACTGAACATGTAACTGAATTATATCCCATAGGTAGTTGATCAACATTAGTTACTGTTTCCCCAGTTGAATTATTTTTGCAACTTACAGCTGCACATCCTTGAGCATCACAATTATATCCAAATGGAAGAGAATTATTATCACCATATGCAAAAGCATGATCATAAAAATCTAAAGTTGGTGCATATCCATTACGAATTTGATAAGTACCTGTCCAACTTGATACATTTCCAGCGTTATCTACTGCTCTAAATCTAGCATCAGCAACCCATCCATCGCCAACTGTCCATGTTCCTCCATTTGAAATTGTTGGTATCCAAGAACCACTTGTATCAGGAACTCCATCACCATTAATATCCATTTCTATATGATGTATTCCTATATTATCGCTTGCTGTTGCTGTAATTCTTATATCTGTGTAGAAAGTTCCATTTAAATTTACATTAGATGTAATGCTTGGTACTCCTGGAGCTTGATTATCAATATCTGCAATACTATAGTCAGTAGAACCTTTATAATTATTATATTCATCTTTAGTAATAGCACGTAATGTAGCAGTTTCAAAATATAATAAATTCACATTAGATGATACTTTATACCATGTATTTGCTTTTATATTAGTTGTTGAACCACTACAATTTAAACTTGAGTCACATTCTTGTACTGAAACACTAGATGTAGCTGTTGCTGTTGAATAAAAATAATATTTTGGATTATTTATGTTTGTACCATCATAAGTTATTTGTACTTTTCTATTTATAGCATAAGTATATCCAGAATTTATTTGAGCCTCGATTTGTTTAATTTTAGGATTTACTATTTCTTTAGTTTTAATAGAACTACTCTCACTTTCACTAGAAACATTTGAATTTGATGTACATCTAACTTTAACTGTATAATTAGTATTTTGATTTAAATTACTAAATGTGTGATTAGAAGTTCCAGTAACATAATCTCCACCATTTAAAGAATATTCATAAGTTTTAATGCCTGATAAAGCACTACAAGATGCTACTACAACTATTCTATCTGTTTTACTACTTAAACTAGATATACTAGAAAGTGTTGGTCCATTATCAACTTTTGATATATTATAATATGATGTTCCTGATGTATTTACGCCATCTAATGTTTTAGCATATACCTCACCATTAACATTATATTTTAAAATTACTTCTATAGCATCAACTTTATACCAAGTGTTTGCTTTTATATCTTTAGTAGAACCACTGCACTCTAAAGCATCTGTGCATGAGGAAGCATCAATAAAAGACTTGGCATCAACAGTTGATTTAAAATAATAACTTGGGACTAATATACCTGTATTTATATAAGTAATTTTAACATCTCTTTCTGTTACCCAATTAGAATCTTTTGTTAAACCTTCTATTTTAGGATTAGTTATTTTTAAAGTTTTAGATTCTATGCTATCTACATTTTTATTATCTACTAAATCAGTACATCTTGCATAATAATTTGTATTAGTATCTTGAGATAAATTATCAAATGTATATGTATTATTTAAACCATT
>CAQHJP010000041.1 GCA_948801035.1 uncultured Bacilli bacterium | reverse complement strand
AGTTTGTAATTGTTTTATAGATATAAATGATGGAGGATTATTTGGGCTTGGAATAGGTAAGAGTCGTCAAAAATATTCATATATACCAGAACCACATACTGATATGATTTTTTCAATTATTGCTGAGGAATATGGATTTATTGGATGTACTTTTATATTTATTGCGTATATTATTGTACTGTTTAGAATACTTAAAATATCAAACATGGCACATACTTTATCTAATAAATATATTGCCTTAGGAGTTGCAACATATATATTTGCTCATATATTTATAAATTTAGGTGGGCTTTTTGGCATTATACCACTTACTGGTGTGCCACTTCCATTTTTATCTTATGGAGGTTCATATGCTATTAGCTTAATGGCGTCTCTTGCAGTTGTACAAAGGATTCATATTGAAGCTAAAATACAAAAAAATAAAAAGATTCTTTAAAATGACAAAATTTATTGAATTTTTTTTTTATAATTTAAAAAAGAGGGTGATAAGATAAAAGTTTATATAGATTTAGTTATGATTTTAAATTTTTTCTTTGATTTTATTTTATTATCAGGTGTATCACATATACTTAAGAGAAATGTCAGTATTTATAAGGTTATGATGGGTGCTTTTGTAGGTGGAGTATCTATTTTATTTTTGTTTATAAATATAAATTCAATACTTTTATTTATATCTAAAATTTTAATAAGCATTATTATGATTATTATAACTTTTGGATATAAAAATATTAGATATACTTTTAAAAATTTTATGTTTTTATATACTTTAAGTATGATACTTGGTGGTTTTTTATATTTTTTAAATATAGAATTTTCATATAAGCATATAGGAATTGTATTTATAAATAATGGTCTTTCAATTAATTTTATTTTTTTGGTTATAACTTCGCCAATAATTATATATATTTATATTAAACAGGCCCAAACGCTTAAAAATAATTATAATAATTATTATGATGTAGATATTATTTATAATAATTTAATACATAAATACAAAGGATTTTTAGATACTGGCAATAATCTAACTGATCCAGTAAGTTTAAAACCTGTTATTTTAATAAATGATAGTATAAAATTAGATAAATTTTATTATATACCTTACAAGGTTGTTAATAATGAGGGATTAATTAAATGTTTTAAGCCTGATATAGTAATAATAAATGATAAAAAAATTAAAAATGTAGTAGTTGGTATAATTGAAAATAAAATGGATGATTTTGATTGTTTATTAAATAAAAAAATAATGGAGGAATAAATGATAAAATTTATAAAAAATATAATACTTAAAATAATTAATAGCAGTGTGTTTTTTGTAGGAAGTGCTGATAAATTACTTGGACCTTTATCTAAAGATGAAGAGTTAACATATGTAAATGCTGCTTTAAATGGTGATGAGAGTGCTAAAAATAAATTAATTGAGCATAATTTAAGGTTAGTGGTTTATTTAGCTAAAAGATACGAAAATACTAAAATAGATATAGAAGATTTAGTAAGTATTGGAACTATTGGGCTTATAAAAGGGGTAAATACTTATAAACCAGATAAAAATATTAAACTTGCTACTTATGCATCAAGATGTATAGATAATGAAATACTTATGTATTTAAGAAAAAATAAAAAAAGAAAAACAGAAGTTAGTTTTGAAGATAGTCTATCATATGATTCTGAAGGAAATGAACTTCATCTTGAGGATGTTTTGGGTACAGATAAAGATATAGTAACAAAAGCATTAGAACAAGAAACAGATAAAAATTTACTTTATGAAGAAATATCAAAATTAAATCCTCGTGATAGACAAATAATGATTCTAAGATATGGCTTATTTAAAAGTGAAGAATATACTCAAAAAGATGTTGCAGATATGTTAGGAATTAGTCAGTCTTACATATCTAGAATTGAAAAAAAAGTAATTAGACGACTTAAAAATTGTTATAAATAAAACTTGCTTTAAGTAAAAAATAGTGATAAAGTATCTAGTGAGGTGAATTTATGAATTTAGTTATAGTCGAATCTCCAGCAAAAAGTAAAACTATTGAAAAATACTTAGGTAGTGATTATAAAGTTTTATCTAGTAAAGGTCATATAAGAAACTTATCAACAAAGGGTAGATACGCTCTTGGAGTAGATGTTGATGCAGGTTTTAAACCTGATTATGTTGTAATCAAGGGAAAATCTAAAGTAGTAAGTGAACTAAAAAAAGAGGTTAAAAAATCTGATTTTGTTTATCTTGCAACCGATCCAGACCGTGAAGGAGAGGCTATTTCTTGGCACTTATATGTATCACTTGGACTTAATGATAAAAATTATAAAAGAATAGTTTTTAATGAAATAACTAAAGATGCTGTAATTCATTCTTTTGAAAATGCTAGAATGATTGATAATAATTTGGTTAATAGTCAAGAAACTAGATTGATTCTTGATAAAATAATAGGATTCAGGTTAAGTCAATTGATGCAAGCAAAAACGGATGGTAAGTCTGCTGGACGTGTTCAATCAGTTGCTTTAAAACTAATTGTAGATAGAGAAGAAGAAATAAATGCTTTTATTAAGGAAGAATATTATACTATAAATGCTGTATTTAAAGATTTTAATGCGTCACTTGTTAAATATAAAAATAAAGATATAGAAATAAAAAGTGAAATAGAAGCTAATGAAATACTTTCTAAATTATCTAATTCATTTAATATTTCTGATGTATCAAAAACAAATAAAAATAAAAAATCAAATCCACCTTTTATAACTAGTACATTGCAAAGAGAAGCATCTAGCAAACTAGGTTTTTCTTCTAAAAAAACTATGAGTATAGCTCAAAAGTTATATGAGGGTATAGCATTAAAAAATGAAACTGTCGGTTTAATTACGTATATGAGAACAGATTCTATTAGACTTGCAGATGAGTTTATTAAATCAACATATAGTTTTATAAAAGGTAAATATGGTGATGAGTATGTTGGATATGTAAAAAAATCTTCAAAAACTGAAAATGTTCAAGATGCTCATGAGGCAATTCGTCCAACAAGTATAAATAGAACACCAGAAGAAGTAAAACCATATTTATCAAATGATGAATATAAGTTATATAAAATGATATATTATAGAGCTTTAGCATCTTTAATGAAAGACGCAGCTTGTATAAATACAACAGTTCTTTTAGAAAATGGTGATTATTTATTTAAAGTAACTGGTCAAGTAATTTCATTTGATGGTTATTTAAAAGTATATTCAGAATATGAAAATACTAAAGATGAAATATTACCTCCATTTGAAGAATATAATTCTAAGATTATTGTCGCAAATAGTATAGACAAAGAACAACATTTTACTAAACCTAAACCACGCTATAGTGAAGCTACATTAATTAAAGAAATGGAAGAACTTGGTATAGGACGACCATCTACTTATGCAACTACTATGGAAACTTTAAAAACTAGAAATTATGTAGAAATAATAGATAAAAAATTTAAACCTACAGAGATAGGAATTGAAATAACAAAAAAATTGCAAGAATGTTTTAGTCATATAATTAATGTTGAATATACTGCTAGTATGGAAAGTGATTTAGATAAAATTGCAGAAGGTAGTTTAGATAGATTAAAAGTTTTAACAGATTTTTATGAATCTTTTGAACCAGCAGTTAAAGAGGCTTATAAATTACTTCCAAAAAAAGAAGCAGTAAAAACAGGTGAAGACTGCCCAGAATGTGGGAATCCTTTAGTTATAAGAAAAGGAAAATATGGATCATTTACAGCTTGTAGTAACTATCCTGCTTGTAAATATATAAAACAAGAAGAAAAACAAGAAATTAAAATAATTAAATGTCCTAATTGTGATGGAAGTATAATAGAGAAAAAAAGTAAAAAAGGTAAAATATTTTATGGATGTAATAATTATCCAACTTGTAAAACAGCATTCTGGGATATGCCATTAGATAAAAAATGTCCTAACTGTAACTCACAACTTACAATTAAAGGTAAAAAGATTAAATGTTCAAACTGTGATTATATAGAAGAATAATTTTATCATATTATCTGATATCTAAATATTTACAACTATAAATAACTGTGTTATAATAAACTATATAAGGTAGGAGGAATTTTATGAAGAAATTATTAAGCTTAATGTTAGTTAGTTTAATTTTATTTACTGGATGTGGCAAAAATAATACTGATAGTGATAAACCAGCAGAGCCAAATAAACCAGAACAGCCAAATGTAGTAACAGAACCAGGTGTTATAGAGGATAAAACTCTAGGAGAATTTTCATTTAGTAATACATCTATGATGTATGAAAATGGTGATACTCAGTTTGAGGTAACTGTTACAAATACATCAGCACAAACAGCTTATTTAAATGAATTTATAATTCATGTTATGGATGCTGATAATAATGAAATTGCAACACTTAAAGGATTCGTAGGAGATAATATTGGAGCCGGCGAATCAAAAGTTATTTCAAGTGGAATTTCAGCAGATTTAACAAGTGCTAAGAATATTACATACGAAGTTTCAAGATAAAAAGTTTATGATAATAATTCATAAACTTTTTTTAATTCCATATTTTTATTATTTTTATAAAATGGTTTTAAATGTAGATGAAAATGTTTGATTTCTTGTGCATCTCCATTATTTTGTATTAAACTTATGCCATTACATTTTAAATTATTTTCTAGTTTTTCTTTTAACATTTTTGCTACATCAATAATATGTACTAGTGTGGTATTATCTATATCAGTTATATCTTTATAGTGTTTTTTTGGTACTATCAAAGTGTGACCTACAGCTAGAGGATTAATATCTAAAAAAGCTATAAGAATATCATCTTCATAAATTTTCATACTAGGTATTTCTCCCTTAATAATTTTACAAAATAAACAGTCCATATATTCCTCCTTAAGTTTATTATATCAAATATAAATATAAATAGTAAAAATAATTTATTATATTATAAAAATTATATAGTAATTTAAAAATAAATTACTATTTTTTATAATTTTATAGTATAATAATAATTGGTGATTCATATGAATTTAAAAATAGAAAATTTAACAGTATCAGTTTCAAATAAAATTATATTAAAAGATTTTAATTTAGAAATTAAAAGTGGAGAAATACATGCTATAATGGGTCCTAATGGTACAGGTAAATCCACACTTTCTAAAGTTATTATGGGTGATAGTGAATATAAAATTGAATCTGGATCTATTTATTATAATAATATTTTATTAAATGATATGCCAGTTGATCAAAGAGCTAAACTTGGTATATTTTTAAGTATGCAAATGCCACCTGAAATTGAAGGTGTTACTTTATCTGATTTACTTAGAACGGCAGTTCATAATAAAGAAAATGAAAAATTTAAATTGTTTGAATTTATTAAAAAAATTGACGGTATACAAGAAAAATTACAAATGGATAATAATATGATACATAGAAGCATAAATGTAGGTTCATCTGGCGGTGAAAGGAAGAAAAATGAAGTGCTTCAAATGTATATGTTAAATCCAAGTTTTGTTATTTTAGATGAAATTGATTCTGGACTTGATGTAGATAGTTTAAAATTAATTGGTGAAAGTGTTATGAACTATTATAAAGAATCTAAATGTTCTATTTTAGTAATAACTCATTATGAAAGATTACTTGATTATATAACTCCAACTCATGTACATATTATGAAAAACGGTTCTATTATATTAAGTGGGGGAGTTAAACTTATTAAAGAAATAGAAACAAATGGTTATAAAAATATAAATTCTAGTACATGTATCGTTGAGGAAAATAAAAATTATGAATAGAATACTTTTGAAAGATAATAGTTATGAGGTAATTAAAAGTGATGATAGTAT
>CAQHJP010000040.1 GCA_948801035.1 uncultured Bacilli bacterium | reverse complement strand
CTGATCAGTTTTATAATGTGTATATAGAAAATATTTTAGTTGATTCTAAAAATGTACATGATTTATATGAACGTTGGAATAAAATTTTTGATAAAAGTGATTACATATTATCTAATCCAGTTTTTAATATTATTCCAAAAATTAAAACATATGATGAACTAGAGGAAATAACTGATTATGATACTAAAATATTGTTTTCACAGTTTTTAACAATATTAAGAATAAATTCAATATCTGATAAACCTAATGCATTTATAAAAATGATTAATTTGCTTTTGGCAAAAATAGCTGATGAGTCATTAGAAAATCAAGAGTATAAAATCAAAGATAAAAATAATGTTATTCATGATGTGATAGGTACAAAATTTCAGTATGTTCCAGATATTGATACATCTGAATCTTTTATGAAGCGACTAAATGAATTATATAAAGCTGGAATGAAGAAATACTTAAATAAAAATGTTATAGATTATAGTGATGATGAATTGGTTAGTTTAATAAATCTTCCAGATTATGAAAAAATATTTGATATATTTGATGATTTAAGACTTAAGAAAAGTAATAATTTTACATTTATTGATGTTTACGACGATGATACATTTGAAGAAAATGTACAAGTCGTAAAATCCATCGTTGAGTTGATTCAAAGCTATAAATTTAAATATACTGAAAAGCATCAATTTTTAGGAGATTTTTTTGAAGATTTATTAAATACATCATTAAAACAGGAGGCAGGACAATTTTTTACACCTTATCCTTTAGTAGATTTTATAATTAATTCATTACCATACGAAGAAGTAATTAAAAATAAATTAAAAAGTGGAGAGCTAGATTGTGCGCCAAGTGTAATAGATTACGCGTGCGGTGCAGGACATTTTTTAATAAGTTCTATGGAAAAAACCCAAAATATTTTTTCAAGCATACATGGAAATTATTCTAAAAATTTAACCAATGATCAGTTACGTAGAATTGAGTCTTATGTGATTAATCCTTATTCCTGGGTTAATAATAGTAATGTTGTAGGAATTGAAAAAGATTATAGATTGGCAAAAACAACTAAAATAGCAACTTTTTTAAATGGCGATGGTGCAGCGTTAATTGTTTCAGGCGATGGCATTAATAAATTTTCGAGTAAAGATTATTTGAATACGTGTTTATATTCTAAAAAAAATAAGAACGAAATTTTTGATTTTGTTATATCTAATCCGCCCTATTCAGTTGATGGATATATGATGAACTTTTTAAAAAATGGAATCAATCCATCCGATAACGTTTTTAGTTTGTTAAAGGGAATTAATAAAAAAGATTCTGCAATTGAAAAAATGTTTGTTGAACGTTCTTTTCAATTATTAAAAAAAGATGGTATCACAGCTTTGATATTACCACAGTCAATTTTGTCAAATGATAAATACATAGATTTACGAAATTTTATATTTAGATATTTTAAGGTAATTTCTATGGTATTAACATCTGATATTACATTTTCCGGAACAACAACAAGCCCAGTAATTTTGTTTATGCAAAAACGAGAATGCAATTTAGATTATGAAACTTTAATAATCTGTTCACCTAAATACCTGAATCCAACTGGAACAAAAATGAAAAATAAAGAAGTTGAATTTTTAGGATATGAATTTAGTTCAGATAGAAAAAAATCTGGAATCAAAATAAAGGAAAATTCTATGTTAAAGCAAATGTCAAAATTAGTTAAAACTTTTGCCATAAATGGAGTAATAAAAGATATGAAATTACCTGACAATGTATTTATAAAAAATATCAAAGATATATTGTTAAATTCTGATAAAGACAGTGTTGGAGATATATATCCAAAACATGTGAAAAAAAATGGTATTACTCTTTCAAAATTAAATGAAAGATGTAAGATAAATTCTAGAACTTTAGCAGATTTTGATAATATACCAACTGGCTATATTGAAATAAGCGATCTGTCACAAATTAATATGAAAGCCTCATCAAAAAACAAAAAGACATTACATTGTTGCAAAAAAGGCGACATTTTGATTTCTTCATTGTGCCCTAAAAAAAGTCAGATTGTAATAGCAAATAATGACTATATGGTTAGTAGCGCAATTCATGTTTTATCATTTGAAGACGAAAAATTGCGAAATAAAGTATATAATGAACTTATAAAAGACAGCACTATATCTCAAATGAATAGTTTGTTAGATGGCTTTAAAATAACGTATGCTAAAATATCGGAGAATAATTTATACAATAATATATATTTAGATTTAAAGTTGTAAAAATAGCATACAACATCAATAATAAATTAAAAGAAAAGAAAAAAAAGGTTCTTTGTCCAATAGTGTTGGTGAATGATAAATTTGATAAATGAATTGATATGAGGATGATGAAATCATCCTTTTATAATGCCTTTAATTAAGAATATACGAGAAATAAAATGATCATATCTTCTATAACCAAAAGCAATTCTTTTAATGCATTTAATTAAATTATTAGTACCTTCAATAACCCCATTATTAATATCATATTTAAATGAATTTTCAATATAAGCAATATTTTAATTATACAATCTTAAAAACTGTTTCATTTTAGGAGCTATGTCTTTATTTTGATTAAAAGTTATAGCTTTAAATTTGAGAAAATCTTTTTGCTTTAAAGAATTGATTAAACCTTGATAACATTCATAAGTAGCTTTTAAAGTATTATTTGTATTTATTAAATATAAAGCAATATTTTTTTGAGACATATCTTTATGAAAATGTTTAGAATAGTGTTTTTCATCAGACAAAAAAATTGTTTTTCTTTTCTTTTTGTATGAGTTTGTATATGAAGTTTATGTTTAGTGTAATTATAATTAAAAATATACTTTATATATGTAATATAATACAATATGAAGAATGAATAAACTATAGAAAGGACAAAGAAGACAAATATTGATATAAATGTTAGTTAGAAATGAAAATAATATTATCGAAAGTGTATGTTTTTTGGCAAGATTTATTTAATTTTGCATTCGATACTTTAACTGTCGCATTAATATTTTTATTTCCATTCTATATTGTTAGAAAAAAATAAATTATAGTAAGAATGAATAATATAAATTTGTCTTTTTTTGTAATCTTTAAATAACCAAAAATCAACATTTTCATACACTACTATAGAGGTGTAATAGTTATGAAGGACTATAAGATTGTGATAGATGCGGGACATGGAGGAACTGATCCTGGAGCTAGTGGAAATGGAATAATAGAAAAAGATTTAACTTTAGAAATATCTAATTATATGTATAATAAATTAAAAGATTTAGGAATACCTGTTAAAATTACTAGAACTACAGATGAAACTTTAACTCCTACAGAAAGAGTAAATAAAGTACTAGATGCTTATGGGAATAGTTCAGATGTTATAGTTGTATCTAATCACATAAATGCAGGAGGTGGTGAAGGTGCTGAAGTAATATATGCTTTAAGAAACAATGCAACTTTACCAAACCTAATATTATCAGAACTTGAAGATGAAGGGCAAATAATAAGAAAAGCCTACCAACGTAGACTTCCAAGTAATACATCAAAAGATTACTATTTTATGCAAAGAAATACAGGAGATACACAGTCTATTACTGTGGAATATGGATTTTTAGATAATGCAAAAGATGCACAAAAATTAAAAGATAATTATATAGATTATGCAGATGCTGTAATAAGAGCATTACTTGAGTATACTGGATATTCAAATGAAGCTAATACATATACAGTAAAAAAAGGAGATAGTTTATGGAGTATAGCAAAAAAATTTAATGTTACAGTAAATGAAATAAAAGAATTAAACAATTTAACAACTAATAATTTATCTATTGGTCAAGTACTTAAAATTCCAACAACTGAAAAAGAAGTAGTTGGTAATACTTATGTAGTAAAAAGTGGGGATACACTTTATTCAATTGCAAGTAAATATGGAGTTTCAGTAAATGAAATAAAAGATTTAAATAATTTAACAAATAATACTTTAACTATAGGAAAAAGTTTAATCATACCTACTAAATCTGAGGTAAATGATACAAATACTTATATAGTAAAATCAGGAGACACGCTTTATTCTATAGCTATAAGATATAATACTACTGTGGATAATTTAAAAAGTTTAAATAATTTAGCAACTAATACTTTATCTTTAGGGCAAGTATTAAAAGTACCAACTAAAGTAGTTATTGATACAAATAAAGATAATATTTATACAGTAAAAAGTGGGGACACACTTTATTCAATTGCAAATAAATATGGAGTTTCAGTAAATGATATAAAACAGGTAAACAACTTAACAACTAATACTTTAAGTGTAGGACAAAATTTAATTATACCAACTACTTTAGATGAAGTTATATATATTGTAAAAAGAGGAGATAATTTATATTCTATTGCTAATAAATATAATACAACTGTAGATAGTATAAAACAAAAAAACAATTTAACTTCCAACTTACTTAGTATAGGTCAAACACTTATAATATAAAAAATATTTTAAATAAAATAACCTCGATTTAACAACCGAGGTTTTGTTTTAATGTAATTGTTTACATACACCACTATCTGGAATATAAAAGCAATGAGATTTATATCTTCCTGCAAGTTGTTGACCATACCATAAACTTCTACAGCTACTACTTCCACTTGGAGCATAAAACCATAAAGAATTTGTCGCAGGATGATAATATTCACCTTTTAAAATTCTGTCAGTAAGTTCAAGTTCTTTAGATGTTGGGCTACTATAAAAAAGTGGACTAGATGTTCCTGAAAATTGGTTTGCTTGGTATATAGCATCATATAGTGAATTAACATCTTTAAAAGTTAAACAATCAGCTAAAACTCTATTTACAACTACGTTACCAACCATAAGCATTCCAAGATTTCCTTCACCCACAGCTTCAGCTCTCATTATACGTGCCAGTAGCTCCCTTTCTTTACTATTATATTTTACTATCATAAAATCACCTATTTTATTATATGAAAGTAAAATAATTAATTTATAAAAATATTAAAATAAACTTTTAGACTTTCTTTTTTCTTTTACCTCTTTATATGGAATAGCTTTAAATGTAAATTTATTTCCTTCATTATCTCTCATGTTATATTCGTTATTTTCTGCATTATATTTAATATATGTTAGTTGTGGGTTTTCTTTTATAGATGTAACTTTATTTAAATCATCTCCACCAATAAGGCCATTTCTATCACTTATAAATTTTTCTATCTCCCAACTATACATAAAACCACCAACTACCTTAATATTATATTATCATTTTTTTTAAATATATGCTATACTTTATATGGTGATAACATAAAAAAATTAAATATACCACTTCTAGAAGATGTTTATATTAAAATTTTTAAAATGGTTTGATAAAGAAAACAAATTATGAAAATATAGTAAATAGCTTAGAGTTTAAAAACATGAATACTTATCACAAGATGGATATATAAGTATAATAAATGATGTAGTAGTTGTTAAAATAAAAGAAATTTAGTATTTCTTTTTTTATTTAATTGTGTTATCATATATGGCTAATAGGAAGTGAATTATATGGCTTATGATTTTAAAGATGAAGTGAAATTATTTATGGTTTTTGACATACTAGGAGATTTAGTAAGATCAGGACCATTACAGTGGCAAGTTGATAGAAAAAGATTAGAAAGCGTTAAAGATCATATATTAGATTTAATATTAATATTTAGAATTTTAAAAAAACATTTCCCATCTTATATAAATTCTGATAAAGTAATAGATTATATATTATGTCATGATTTACCTGAGGCTATTACTGGTGATATTACTAAATTTGAAGGCATTTCAGATTTAGAAAAAGAAAGAGTAACAAATTTGGCAATTAAATACTTACATAGTAAATTCA
>CAQHJP010000039.1 GCA_948801035.1 uncultured Bacilli bacterium | reverse complement strand
ATAAAAGAAAAAATTGATATTAATGAAATATTAGAAATTTTAGATGCATACTTAGATAACTATGATAAGGTATACATACCCAAAAGTGAGATTGTTGATGTTAAAATTTCAAAAGCTATAATTGGAGAAGAAAAACAATATAGAATTAGTACTATACTAGAAAATGGTGAAGAAAAAGTAGTAACGACTATTACAAATAAAGATGATGTATCTAAAGTTGATACGTTAAAAATGTTGCATAAAGATGCTAAGATTATAGATGAAATAATGCTTAGAAAAATAATAGATATGGAAAGTGCAGAATATATAATAGCTGGTTTAATTGTTTTATATGCTTCTGCAGTTAGCTTAATTAAGATCGATTATAAAAATTATTCATTTATAGATAAGTTAGTTGTTAATAAAGAAGCAATAGCTAGATATTTTAAAACTACAAAACAAATAGTAAAAAAATAAAGGAGAGATAAAATATGATTAAACTTTTAGATTCAAACAGATGTTTAAGAATGCCAAAAGCAAACGAATATTTTGGAATTGTTGGATCAATTTTTGGTATAGATTATATTGTACCAGTATTGGGTAAAAACGCACTAAATCATACTTATGGTATGTCTAGTACTGGCGATTTTAGAAATGGCTATGAATATTTAAATGAAATTATGTTGATTTTCAAGTGTATAGATGAATTTAGAGCTAAAGAAATATTAACAGGAATTGATTTTGTTATAGAGTCATCTGATAATTTGCGTGACAGAATTTATGATATGGACGAATATCAAGAACTTTTTGATAATATGAAGTTAAATCCGTTATCTATAAGTAATTTTGACTTTTATAAAGTTAATGGGGAATTTAAAAACAAATATGGCAAAATAGTAAGTGATCAATTTATACAAAAAGAAATAATAAAGGCATTAAATAAAATGAACGAATGTGCAATAAATGAGTTCAACTTAGGTCTTAAACAAATGATTACTGAACTTGAATATAAAGCTATAACTGAAGATATTATTAGAAATTTTGAATCAGGTAAACAAATAGTAAAAAAATAATTAGGTGATTATTATGGAAAAATTTAATAGAGGAAATATTAAAGATATTAAGTTAAAACAAGTAAAATGCGATGTAGTAACAAGTTTATCTTATACTGAAAAAGATGCAAATGATTATTTTATTTTATATGTTGTATTAAATGATAAAACTACTGTAGATATAGCTAAAATATTTAATAATAAAGTAATATCTTATTTACCAATTGGTGGAAGAGTATATACTAAATTATATGAAAAATCAAGTGAAATAAATGAATTTGTAAGATTTGTAAAATCTTCAAATAACTCAGAAGACATATATAACAAAGCTATAAAATATGGTATGCCTGCATATGCAATAGATGAAAATGTTGATATTATAAAAGATTTAGAATGTAAAAATAAAATAGTAGAAAAATATGATATTATAACTTTAAAAAAATATCTTTTAAAACATTTTGAACCATTAAAAGATGCGATTGATAAATGTATAGAAACAAACAATGATATATTTGAACCTTCATCAAAAATTGTTGATTTAGAAGTTAAACAAAATATATTTGATTCACTTTATGGAATTTTTGATTATCCTGGATTTTTATTTGAAGTATTTGCAATTGATGAGGATAATAATAAAACTTTAGTAGCAACAGCAAGAATTATGAAAGAAAGACGTCCAGTGGTAGAATACTTTGATAAAATCGAAACTTTAAGGATGAGACGTGAATATGTAGATCAAATTAGCAAACTATTAAATTCTGATAAATCTTTAAGACCAAATTTTACTAAAGAAACTTTAAAATTAATAGAAGAAGAACTTGAGTCAAATGTTATAGAATTATTAGAAGTTGATACATCAGTATATGGATTTATTGATAAATTAAAAATCAATAAAACAGCACTTTATAAACTTGTTTTTGGTAAATCAAAAGAAAAACAAATAGTAAAAAAAGACTAATAATTTGAATATAATTAAAGAGCTAGGCTCTTTTTTTATTTTATAAGAGATTTAGCTTGAAAAACTATTTACAAATTATAAATAGTTTGTTATAATTTATGCGAGTAATTAAATTACTCCTTGCTTTTACTTTGATAAAAGCCATAGACCATAAGGAGGTGTAAAGTATGCGCAAATATGAAATCATGTTTATCATAAGACCAACTTTATCTTTAGATGAAAAGGCAAATGTTATTTCAAAATTTATTAAAATTTTAACTGATAACAAAGCTACTATTACTGAAGAAAAAGATATGGGACAAAGAGAATTAGCTTATGAAATTAAAGATTTTAAATCAGGTTTCTATTATTTAGTTAATCTAGAAGCTAATGATGATGCTGCTATTAATGAATTTGATAGACAAGCAAAAAATACATCTGATATCGTACGTCATTTGATTACAAGAATCGAAGACTAAGGAGGATTTATGAATAAAGTATTGTTAGTAGGAAGATTAACAACTAAACCAGAATTAAGATATACAAACGCTAATGTGCCATATACTCGTTATTCACTAGCAGTAGATAGAGGTACAAATTCTCAAACAGGAGAACGTTTAACTGACTTTATTAACATCATAACTTGGAGAAAACAAGCTGAAGTTATATGTCAATATTTAAATAAAGGTAGTTTAGTTTCTATTGAGGGAAGAATACAAACAGGAAATTATACAGATAAAGATGGAAATAAAAGATATACAACTGATGTTGTAACTGATAATGTAAGATTCTTAGAATCAAAAGCGCAATCTGAGGCTAGAGCATCACAAGATTCATCTACACCATATGATTTTGAAGCTCCATCTAATGATGTAAGTGTTGATAATGATCCTTTTGCAGATTTCGGCGATAGTGTATCAATCGATGATAACTTTTTAGATTAAGGAGGAAAACATGCCAGAATTTTATCGTAAGAAAAAGAAAGTATGCCAAATGTGTGCTGGTAAAGACGTAAATTATAAAGACGTTGAAACTATTAAAAGATATGTAACAGGTGAAAAATTAAAAATAGCACCTAGAAGAATTACTGGAGCATGTGCTAAACATCAAAGACATATTGCTACAGAAGTTAAAAAAGCACGTTTTATGGCTTTAATACCATTTACTAAATAAAGTGGTATTTAATAATATTATGTAGTAGGAAGTATTTAAGGTATAACTTTAAGTACTTTTTTAATTTGACAAATTAATAAAAGATGTTATAATAAACACTCAACACCGAAAGAATATTTAAATTAAAAGGGAAAATATGAAAAAATTTAATAAAAAAATAAGTAATTTATTTGTGACAAAAAGAATAATTGAAAGTGATGAGCAATATGTTTTAATAGCTGAATTTAAAGAAGAAAAAATAACTTTAGCGACTTATTCAAATATGAAAAACAAAATTATAAATTTTATTCCTATTAATAAGGATATTGAGAATAATATAATTAATTTAAGTTCACAAATTGATACATATGGACAGATGTTAGTAGATGAGTTAATTAGTCTATCAAGAAGATTTAGTAAAGTTGAAGAAAACGTTATAGGTATAAATGTTGATACTAAGACGCTTTATGATGGAACTTTTATAGAAAATGTTAAATTTATTGATGAAAAAGATGAGGAACAAATAGCTTTTTATAGAAAAACAAGTAAAGAAAACTCAGAGTTAAATATAAGGTTATATAGTAA
Organism: uncultured Bacilli bacterium; assembly: GCA_948801035.1. Lineage (GTDB taxonomy): Bacteria > Bacillota_I > Bacilli_A > RF39 > UBA660 > Faecisoma. The sequence continues at coordinate 2,211 of CAQHJP010000039.1, read as the reverse complement.
GAAAGATTTAGCTAAAATTGAAAAAGCTTTTTTAAAAAAATATGAAAATTCAAAAAATTTTGAACAAATTAGTAAAATTTTTAGAGACTTTTTAAAAGAACAATATCAAATTAGTAAATATGAAAAGCGTCAAAGTGCTTTTATAGAGCCAAATATTGATAGTAAAATTATACGATTATCATAAATTATTTAATTTATCATTTATTATATTAATAGCTTTTTTTAAAGAATTTATATCTGTAGTATTGTTATTATTTGTAACTTGTAACTGTGCTGAATTAGTTTCAAGTACTTGGCCTAATAATTCAAACCAGTTGCCTATTGCATTTTGTTCTGTAGCATTTAAATTTTCACATAGTAAAATGCCTACTATGAAAGCAGAAGTAGTAAATTCAAAGGCATTTAAATTATTTAAAAAACTCATACACATCACTAAATTATTATATGGATAAATAAATATTATGAAACATTAAGGGGGAAATATATGAAAAAATTTAATGAAGAAAATATTAAAAATTTAATTTTATCAGAGAGGATATACAATAATCATGAATGTTATGTTTTAAATGCAGTACTTCAAACAGGAAATGTTGTTGAACTTGCTATAGCACCAGAGGCAAGTTATAGTCAAACACTATTTAAATTTATGCCTGTTGAAAGAAAAGTTTCTAAAAAATTATTAAGATTATGCAAAGCATTTCCAAATGATAAATACTTAGTTACAAAAACACTTTTAGTAGAAAAAATTATAAGTTCATCTATGGATGTTGATAAAATAGTAGGGAATATACGTAGTATGTCATTTCATAGTGAAGATGTTATTTCACATGAATTTGAAGGAACTAATTTATCATGCAATGCCAAAAGAAATTATATTCAAATAATGGACGATAGAATGGATCCAATTACTATATATGATGAGATTATATCTGATAATCCGTGGACACTTTCTCAAACGCCAGATTTAGCGGTTTATAGTAAAAAAGATTTGAAACAAATACATTTAGCTTATTTAAGACAAGAAGGTACTAAAAATTTTGAAAATTTAACAAAATTATATTCTAAATACTTAAGAGAATTACCAAAAATCTCTTCAGATGATTGGGAAGGCGTTTCAGAAGATATTTATAATTATATAAATAAAATAGAAAACACATTATACAATAAATTTAAAGCTAAAATGATGAATCTTACAAAAAATAAATAAAACGCTATATTAAAGCGTTTTTTCGTGATAAAATATCATAAAGAAGGTGATAATATGGAACTACTTTCTCCAGCTGGAAATTTTGAGGCTTTAAAAGCTGCAATAGAGGCAGGCTGCGATGCTGTTTATTTAGGTGGGAAATTATTTGGTGCACGTGCTTTTTCAAATAATTTTAAAGACGATGAGTTAATTGAAGCTATAAATTATTCTCATTTGTATGGTGTTAAAGTTTACGTTACAGTAAATACTTTAATATATGAAAGCGAAGTAGATAAATTTTTAAATTATGTTGATTTTTTATATAAAAATAATGTTGATGCTTTAATAATACAAGATATTGGTATGATGGATTTAGTAAGAAAAACTTATCCTGATTTAGAACTTCATGCATCGACTCAAATGCATATTCACAATATAGAAGGCGTTAAATTAGTAGAAAAATTAGGACTTAAAAGAGCTGTTTTAGCCCGTGAAACTAGTATAGATACTATTAATTATATTAAAAAAAATACTAATATTGAACTTGAAATATTTGTTCAAGGTGCTTTATGTATAAGTTATTCAGGGCAGTGTTTAATGTCTAGTTTAATAGGCAAAAGAAGCGGAAATCGTGGGACGTGTGCCGGTTCTTGCAGACAAAAATACAATTTAATTAAAGATGGGAAAAGGTTAAACAAAGATGAGTATATATTAAGTACTAAAGATTTATGCGCTTTAGAAAGTCTTGGAGCTTTAATTGATATTGGTGTAGATAGTTTTAAAATAGAAGGAAGAATGAAAAGCCCAGAATATGTTTATATGGTAACTAAGATATACAGAAAAGCAATAGATTCATATTTGAGTAAAAAAGTTATAGAAATATCAGATAAAGATTTAAAAGATTTATCTAAAATATTTAATAGAGGTTTTACAAAAGGATTTTTAAATAATGAGTCTAATATAACAAATCCTTATAGACCAAATCATCAAGGAATTAAAATAGGAACTGTCATAGATTATAAAAA
>CAQHJP010000038.1 GCA_948801035.1 uncultured Bacilli bacterium | reverse complement strand
AGGTATTAAAGCTGTTACAGTAATTAAAGATGATATAGCAAGTGCATATGGAAATCTAAATATAGTCAAACTTACTAAAAACATAAATCCTAGTATTAAAGCCTCAGTACACTGCCCTGTTATAAATTTAGTAAATGTTATATTTGCAGTATTTAGTATATTAATAATTTTAGAATTTATATTATCCGGTAAATAAGCTTTCATTATTTTTTTCACCTGATTAGCCAGTATTTCTTTTTCTGATAATATATAAATGGAAAATACTATAGACATTACAAAGGAAATTATACTTGATATAATACTAGATATAAAATTAATTGAATTACTTATTAAAATATCCAAACTATTTTTTATAAAATTTATTATACCGTCTGTAATACTTTGCCAATTAACACTTTCAATTTCATCCTTTATTGTAGGATATTTTAAAGATAAATCATTTAAATAATTACTTAAATTATTTATAGTATTTGGTAATGTATTTAAAAATGTTGTTATAGCTTTTATAAAATCAGGTACAACTAATATAATAACAAAGCTTACTATTAAAACTACAAGTAATATTGTAAGTATGATAGATAAAGTTCTTGTTTTTTTAAATTTTTTACTTAATTTTTTTTCTATTAAAGTCATAGGAACATTCAAAACAAACGCTATTGCAAGCCCTAATATAAATGGAAAAAATAAATTAAGAATATTCATAAATAAATTAAAAATAAAAGATAAATTTTGAAATATTGTAAAAACTAATACAAAAAATACTATTAAAAACATTGATATATAAATATTTTTTTTACTCATAATCTTCACCTATAAATTCTTTACAAGCAATATCTAAATCTTTTATAAGATTATCACATTCACTAAAATTTTTTAATTTTGCACCACTTGCTAAACTATGGCCACCACCATTATATTTACTAGCTATCTCATTAATAATAGGACCTCTAGATCTAATTGAACACTTTATATAATCATTAGCAGTATCTTCTGAACAAAATATTGTAACTAATATCTCATCTATATTATCAAAATTATTTATTAAATTACCAGCTGTAGATGCGTCAACTTTATGACTTTTAAGTGTAGCATCATCAAGTTTTATATATGCTAGCTTATTTTCTGTTACTGTAATATTATTTGTAATATATGCACTAAATTTAACATCATTTAAATTTCTTAAATACATATTAGGATATAATGATACAAAATCTATTTTAGTTTTTTTAATAAGACTAGATACTAAATCAAAAGTTTTTACAGTAGTATAATTATATAAAAATCTATTAGTATCCCCAACTACTCCCATATAAAGTTTACATGCTGCAGAATATGGTATTTTTAAATTACATTTTAAAGCAAATTCTATAATCATTTGAGATGCGCTTGATGCTTTATCATCAATTAGTTCTATATCACAAAACCTTTCTACAAATGGGTGATGATCAATTTTAATTTTATATAAAAAATCATCTACATTCGCACAATCAACTCTTTTTTTATCTGGAGTATCAGTTACTATAAGTAAGCTTTTATTTATATTTTCTACATTTTTATCTAAAGTTCCAAAATACTTAAATTTTGTTGAAGTGCTACCAACTACATAAACTTTTTTATATTTAAAATTATATTCAATTATTTCTTTAAGTCCAATACTTGAAGCAAGCGCATCAGGATCTGCTCCTATATGTCTTGCTACTACAATACTATCATATTTTTTTATCGCTTTTAATACTCTTTTATAATTCATGATTCACACTTTCTATAAAATAATTATACTATATTTAAAATTTTAAGTCCATAGAAAAAAGGCATATAGCCTTACAAATTAAAGTGTTTTTTTAATATCTAAATCACTTTCTAAAAAATTTAAATTTGATAACCAATAATTATATGCAACTTCATCATCTTCAGATAAAGCTTTATCCATATTTTGTTTTAAATAATCCATTTTACTATTAATATCCATGTTATCCCATTTTTTTATATCAATTAATTTATTAATTTTAAAGTCTATAATTACTTTAGATAGACCTTCACTTTTTTTACTAAAATCTTGACTTACTTTGAAATCAGAAATATCTAAATCTTTACTTCTAAACTTTAACCTTAAATAAGCTAAAGTAAAATCACGTTTTTTACCAATCAAAATATCGAATTTAGTATTATTCATATCCATTCCAGATAAAAATTCTTCATAATGACCATTTGAATTTACAATATTATTAATTAGTCTATTTACACCATAGTTATTAACAGAACCATCCACACCAAATTTTTCTAAAGTAATTTCAATATATCTATTTTTAGATTTAGTCTTAGTTTTACCATACATTTTTAAATCATAATTATAACTACTATAGGCTTCTTTAAATATTAATATAGCGGTTTTTATTTTTAAAATTAGTTCTTCATTTTTTACTCTTGCATTTGTACTTTTTTCTATAACTTTACCATTTTCTACTTTATAATCAAAACAATAATTTATTATATCTTCTGGTTTTAACATATTATCACCAATTAAAATATAACATAATAAATGTAATATGTAAAATAAAGTGTGTAAATAAAAAGTAAAAACGGATTAAATCCGTTTAAACTAAATTATATGTATCTTTTGCAATCATTAATTCTTCATTAGTAGGAATTACATAACATGCAATTTTTGATTCTGGTTTAGTAATTAATACTTCCTTACCTCTTGTATTATTTTTATCTTCGTCCATAACTACTGAAAGCACTTTTAATTCTTCCATTATATCTTTTCTAGTCATAATAGAATTTTCACCAATTCCTGCTGTAAATGCTATTGCATCTACGCCATTTAATTCAACATAGTATTTTGCTATATAATCAACTACTTTTCTAACAAACATCTTTTGAGCTAAAATACATCTTTCCTCACCATTATTAATTCCATCTTCTATATCTCTTGAATCATTATGCGTACTTATTGCAAGTAATCCACTTTCTTTATTAAGCACATGATCGATCATATCTAAACTCATATTTGCTTTTTTAGATATATAAGGTATTATAGATGCATCTATATCACCACAACGTGTTCCCATCATAAGACCTGCATTAGGAGTAAGTCCCATAGATGTATTTATACATTTACCATTTTCAATAGCAGTTATACTACATCCACTACCAATATGACAAATAATTAATTTAGTATCTGTTTTTCCTAATATATTATTTAATCTTTCAGATACATATTTATGACTTGTTCCATGAGCACCATATTTTCTTACTGAATAATCTTCATACCAAGAATATGGAACAGGATATAAATAATTATATTTAGGCATTGTCTGATGGAATGCTGTATCAAATACTGCCACTTGTACTGCATCTTTAAATACTTCAATTGCTGCTTTAATACCAGTTATTGCAGCAGGGTTATGAAGTGGTGCAAGTGGTTTTAATTCATCAATTTTACCTATAACATCATCTGTTATTACAACAGATTTATCAAAATAACTTCCTCCTTGTACAACTCTATGTCCTACTGCCTTAATATCCTCTAAAGAATTAACTATATTATTTTCAATTAATTCATTAACTAATATTTCGAAAGCTACACCATGATTTTTCAAATCAACTTCTTTTTTTATTTTTTCACCATTTATACGAATTGTATAAAAGCTTCCAACTTCACCTATTCTTTCAAATGAACCTTGAATTAAAACACTCTCTTCTGGCATTTCAAATAGTTGAAATTTAAGCGTTGAACTACCAGCATTTACTGATAAAACTTTCATTAATATTCCTTCTTTCTAATTATTTTTTAATAACCTCACAAAATGGGTCATTTTCTAATTTATCACCTATAAATATATTTAAAACTGTAGATAATAAGACTGGAATTAAGAATAATAAAGCTGCTGCAATTATTCTTACCTTAAATCTTTTACCTGCATTTTGCATATCTTTATCAGGATCATTTGAAGATAAAACTTTAACAAAATCAATCATTCCAAGTATTATTGCAATAATTGGTCCTCCAATTTTTATATAATTTAAAATTTCATTTAAAAAATCTTTTAAATTTTCAGTTACAAATCCACAACCAGATGCTAAATTAGATATAATTCCTTCTTCTACTAGTTTGTTATAAAATTCATCAAACGAATCACATTCTTCTACTCTAGATTTAACAGCATCTGAATTTTTATATTCATTTGAATATTTATATACATCATTACAATATCTTCTTATATTTCTAATTCCTACTTCTGTTTGATATTTAGGAGCAGTACACGTATCCCCACTACAAATATCTGCATTTGCATCTATACTTTCTAAATTAGTTTGAGCCCCATCTACTATAAATGGGAAAGTTAGTGCTTGCGGAGCTAATGCAGAAAGTGGACTTTTAAGACCTCCAAGTAATTGCTTATATTTTGTTGAATCTTTAAAAGTTTCATATAAACCTTCTTTAAAAAGATTATCTGGATTAGTAGATGATGTCCCATCACCTTTTGTAGATATAGTATATTCATTTAAATTATATTTGTTTATATTTATAAATATATCTGTATCATTAATATTTGGGCATACCCCTTGATTTAAATAATTTGTATAATAATAATCTGCAACTGAATTGCTTTCAAATGATACTCTTATATTATTTTGTGATGACCTATCATATAAGATTGCTGGTTCATACCAATTATTTGAACAAGAATATGAATTGTCACCTTCAAATTTAAGACATATTCTATTAGTTGTACCTTTTTCAAGTTTTAATACAAGATTACTTTTGCTATTACTTAAAGATCTTTTTGCTGCAAAAGTTATTTCACACATAAATTCAGATTTATAATTAGGATCTGGTTTTTCAGTCGGAACTGTTCCATCTATATTTGAACCAGCAGGTACTAAAGTATATATTCCATCTAATTTATTATAAGCAAAATCAAAATTTGGACATTGTTTATTTTCTGCATAATATGTAAAAAATGTATAAGTTTTTTCACCATTATTAATTGTAAATGGTCTATTGGCAAAAGTGAATTTTAAACTTGGATTTCTCATAATTACTTCAGAATCTGTCCCAATTACAGTATCTCCTCTTTTCCACTGCATCGTTCTATCACTAGTATTAATTGTAAAAGTTATAATTTCACCATTTTCTAGTGTAACACTATATGGACATAGATTATAATCTAAATTACCTGTATCTGTTACAGGGCCAGTTTGCATATTACTTCCTTTAGTATAATTTGAAAGCAAATAAGAATTAAATTCTAAATCAACACCTACATCATCTGTAAAATATACATAATCTTTATTTCCCCACCAAGCAAATCCAGAATTTTGTTCGTAAACTAAATATTTTGGACAACTATCAGTAGGCATATACGCTGGATAAACTTCATCTGATGAAGCCTTTTTCCAATTATCAACTATCCACTTTGTATCTTCTACTTTATGATTAGTCCCATCATGTGCCCCTTTAAAATCCTTTTCAATTAGTACTACAGGTGAATCACCATTTTTATCTACTGAAGCATAAAAATATAGACCATTAGAATCATCTTTATAATAACAATGATTTAAAGCACTTACATTATTAAGCATAGCAAATATAGCACATATAAATACTAAACTATACAATTTTTTCATTTAATCACCTACTTTTTATCTACTGGTTTCATTGTTGGAAATAAAACTACATCTCTTATTGATTCTTGATTATAAATTAACATCATTAATCTATCAATGCCAAAACCAAGACCTGATATAGGTGGCATTCCCATTTCCATTGCCCCCATAAAACTTTCATCTAATTCCATAGTCTCATCGTCGCCTTGCATTTTAGCTTTAGCTTGATCTTCAAAATTGCTTCTTTGAATAATAGGATCTACTAACTCTGAATAAGCTTTGCATAATTCTGTAGAACAAGCAACAACTTGAAATACATCAATAATTCTATTATC
>CAQHJP010000037.1 GCA_948801035.1 uncultured Bacilli bacterium | reverse complement strand
TAATGTATTTTGAATTTTTTTATATACAAAATATTGTTTTTTCCATTTTTCTTTTGGAATTTTTACTTTCTTATGGATTTTGTGACTGATTCTTTTTGTTTTTCCTTGAACTAAATCACCACAATATACTCTATTTTTTAATATTTGTGTTACTCCTTGACTACTCCAATAATTCTTTCCTTCACGATTCTTTGTTGGATTACCACAATAGTTATTATATTTTTGCTTTTTATATTCACTAGGGCATGGTATTCCAAGATTGTTTAATATCTTAGCAATTAATTCAGTACCATTTCCCTCTAAATAAAGTTTAAAAATCTTTTTTACTATCATAGATGCTTCTAAATCTACGATTAAATGATGTCTGTCATTTTGGTCTTTAATATATCCGTAACTTGCTGAATTCCCACAAAACTCTCCATCTTCTTTCTTAACAACAAGATGCGATCTAACCTTTTTTGAAATATCTCGTGAATATTCATCATTCATAAGATTTTTGAATGCAACTTCCACATTATTTATTGATTCTGGATCTAAATAAGAATCTATTTTATCATTAATTGATATAAACCTAACATTATATAGTGGAAAAATACATTGAATATAATTTCCTACTTCAATATAATCTCTACCAAGTCTTGATAAATCTTTAACTATTACACAGTTAATAATTCCTGCAATAATATCTTTAAGCATTTGTTGAAAGCCTTCTCTATTAAAATCAGTTCCTGTGCAACCATCATCAACATATTCTTTAATTATGTTGATATCACTATTTCTTTTTTCAAAATCTTTTCCTAGCAGTCTTTGGCTCTTTATACTATTGCTATCATCATTTTTGTTTATTTTATTTTTATCTTCATCAGATAATCTTAAATAATCTCCTGCATTCCACACAATCATAACTTCACCTTATGGTTTACCATATCAACCGTTTTTTTGAACATATCATCATATTTAAAACAGATTTTGATATGATTATTATCAATAACATATATTGTATCTATAAGACTATGTAATACATTGGAATCAAGTTCTTTTATATCTTTGAATTTTAAGTATTCTTCTACCCAATCAATGTTAATAGCTTGACAATCATTAAGAGAATTTGTTAATAATTCAATATCATTTTCTATTTGTTTAATCTCATCTTCTATTGTTTTGTTTGTTTTTTCATATTCTAAGTCATCTTTTTCACCTAACCTCCATAAGTTATAATTTTCTTTTTTCTTTTTCTTTTGAATACTTAAAGCATTAATATTAGAGTTTATTTTATAATTTATTTTTTCTAAATTCTGTTTTAATTTTAAATCATTGTTAATTTCTTCTGCTTTAGTTCTTAATTCTAATAACAAATTAAATTGTGTCTTTATAGCATTCAAAACCAGAAAATACAATTTTTTACTTAATATTCTATGCTCACTACATAATTTTCCTTTATTTCTATAATATAATTGACAATTGTAATAGAAATCATTTTCACACTTTACATAAAATGTTTTTATTAATGCTCTATTACAATCAGGACATTTTAATAAGTTAGAATACATTGATTTTCCATATTTATATGTTTTTTTTCTTGATTTAATAATCTCTTGAATTCTATTAAATCTTTCACGATCAATAATAGCCTCATGAGTATTTTTAACTATAATCCAATTTTCTATATCTTTTCTAATTTGTTTTTTAATTTTATAACTTTTATTTCCATATTTATTTTGCACTAAATCACCACAATACACTCTATTTTTTAATATCTTACTGATATATTTTGAATCCCAATATGTATGAATTCCATTTTTATTTTTATTTCTAAACTCTTTAGGACTTTTAATGCCTAATTCATTCAAAATGGATGCTATTTTTGAAAAACCATATCCAGCTTCTGCTAAATCAAATATTTTTCTTATTATTTCTGCTTCAGCATCATTTATAATTAAATGATTTTTTTTGTTTGGATCTTTTTCATAACCAAAAGGAGCTACTGAACATAAGTATTCTCCACATATTTTTTTAATAATAACTGAAGATCTAATTTTTATTGATAAATCTTTTGGATAATTCTCATTAATAATATTTTTAATTCGAACTAATAATTTATCATAAGAATCCGGATCTAAATAAGAATCAACCTCATCATCTACTGAAATAAACCTGATTTGATATAACGGAAAAACCTTTTCTAGTAATTGTCCTGTTTCTATGTAATTTCTACCAAGTCTTGATATATCTTTAACAATTACTAAATTAATATTTCTATTGTGTATATCATCTAATAGTTCTACAATTCCAGGTCTGTTAAAATTAGTTCCAGAATATCCATCATCAACATATTCTTTATAAATCTCACAATCATCTATTTGTTTTAAATGATTAGTTGTTATTTTTCGTTGATTTAATATGCTGATACTTTCATTATTCAAATTATCTTCTTTAGACAACCTGTGATATGGTCCTGATCTCCACCGTTTTTCTTTTCTTGCATATTTACTCTTTCTCATAAACAGCCTCCACATAGCAAATTTTAATAAAGCTTTTGAAAATAATAAAAGGTACAAAATTATTTATATAAATCTTTAAATATATCCATAATACATTTATCTGCTTCTAACCCTGAATTTGAATAACATATTTCTACTAAACTATCACCTATTCTATATAGATATGGATTGAATCCTTGATTTAAAAAACTAAGGATTCGTTCTGAACTTGTTTGATGTTGATCAATCCTAAGTTCACTTATATCTTTGATACTATTAATATCTACTTCCTCTGATTTTATTTTTTTTAGTTTGTCTAATTGTTTTGATAAATTAGATATGTCATATTTTGCACTTAATTGTTTATTTGAAATTTTCATATCACTCTGCATCATAATAATCACCATTAATATAGATAACTTCCGTTAAATAAACTTCAAATTTTCTAAAATCTTCAATTTGTTTTGTTTTCATAAAAAAATCAGTTACTTCTTTTTTAACTGATTTCTTGTTATATCCACCTACTAACATAGTTGTTACTTTTCCGTTATTTACTATTGTTGCTCTATAAGTTTTTCTTTTCATTATCTTTTTCCTCCCATTTATCTATTTGCTCATCACTCCATGACGCTACCTTGCATGAACAAAATGCAAATAAACCCAAAAATAAAACAATTAATATCACTAATATTTTGCCAATCATATTTTCCTCCATAAAAAAACACCTATTACAGGTGTTACAATCATTATTAAACTACTATTTTAAAACTGCCATATTTAGTGCTAAAGCAAATTTGATAATACAACTTTTCTTAATATGCTTTAATGTTTTATCCGAGCATTGTAATTGTTCCTCTAATACAGCTTCCGTATTTCCTAAGAAAAATACACCTTTAAAGAAATGCTGTTCTCCCGAAGTTAGATTATCACAAATTCTTAATACAACATTTAGGTATTCTATAAATTCTTCTTCTCTTTCAATTTTCTTTAAAACATACCTTTCTACAGGTGAGGTTGGAATTCCCGAAGTTTGTACTTTAACTTCACTAAGATGTGAAGTTATACTTGGAGGAAGAACACTTATATATCTGAAATAGTTTTCCTCAAATACCTCCATAAATTCATTCACCTTTGATCTTGTTTTCTGATAATCATACTTCTTAATTACTTCATTGCTCAATAATTTCATAATGACCTCCTAGCTTCAAAAGAAAAGAAGAGCATATTAATTACTTAATTACTGCTCTTCTTTCAATAAGTGGATTTTTAGGGGCAAAATCCATAGAAAGTAAATTATGATTTTTTAATGTAAATTGTATCAAATCAGGTTTTACCATTCTCATAGAAATCGCCCTCAATCCAAACAAAACCACTAAATTGTTATTTATAATATCACTTTTTTCGATAAAGTCAATAACAATTAATGTAAAAAAAATAACTAGCTCCTTTGCTAATTATTTCATTTTACTACATTTTATCATAGCTAGGTATTTTTGCAAGGGTATTTTCGGTATAAAAATAAAAGGTACTAAAGGGGGTATTTTGGGGGGTACTTTTTTATTAAAGTCCTATTTTACAACGATTTATAATATATTCTTCAGAATTATTATCTATTAAATTAACTACTTCATCATAATAATTAGTTGCATCAAAATCACTTATAAATTTCTTTAAAAGTAATGGGCAAACAATATTATTTTTAGATTTCATATATAAATATACTTCAATATCATCATTATTAGTATTTTTATTCATCATTACACCTATTTGTCCATCCAAGAAATCTTTTTGTATTGTATTAAAAATTTCTTTATCTCCTTTAGTATTTTCGGTGCAAAAGTTTTTTAATTCTTCGATAACCATATCTATTTTCATTTTATTCACCTCTAAAAAGTTATATGTGAATGTATTATAACAAATTAATATATTTATTCAATAGCTTATTACTATTATATTCTATTTTTTTAAAATCTAAACATTATTTATTTTATATTGTATTGCATCTATCAAATTATATAATATTTCTTCCATTATTCCATATACTAAAAACGGAATAAATAAAACACCTATAAACACATCTATAAACATTGGAAAAGAACTATATGTTAATTCTAATATTTGTGTTTGAAATCCTAATTTTGTATCAATATAGAAAAATTTTACTAAAAAAATAAAAGCTATTACTGAAAATGATATAGATACATATTTACTTAATTTTTCTGTCATCTTTGCCTCCTAATAAAATTACTACTTAATCTATAATATAGGTTTTATCAAAAAAAAGCAACTATAAACCTTAAACAGTTGTGCAAAAGACATTTATTTAACACTTGTATAAAATAATTAATGAATTGGAGGTAAGAAATCTATGGGTATGAGCAGTAAGAAAATTCTATCTATGAATTTAAAGTATTATAGAGAAAAATATAACTTATCTCAAGAAAAGTTTGCCGAAAAAGTTGGTAGTAATTTGGTTTATATTAATCAATTAGAGAATTGTAAAAGAAAGCCAACTACTGACATGCTTGATAAAATAGCTGATGGAATGAACAAAAATATTGATTCTAAACTAAAAATGACCAGTTCTGAATTACTAAGATATGATCCTAATCATAAAACGAATTTTACACGAGTAGATGAAAAAAAGAAGTAACCTAATTGAAAAGGTTATTTTTTTAATTTAAAACAGATCATCTATACTATGATCTGCTAGTTAAATTCTAATTTAAATATTAATAAACAATAATAATTTCTCTAAAAAATATTTTATCTTCGACTTCATATCTTTGAATAAATAAATCATTTTTTTTGTAACCATAAGTACTTTCATCATTAATGAAAGTAAAATCCTTCATGTAGTTATCAATTTCTCTTTGTAATTGTTTTTCACTTTTTAACGAATAAAATGTTGCAACAGTAAAACTGCATTCGTCCTTAAAAAATGAGTATCTTGGTATAAAAATCTCTTGATTATTAACACCTATATATGTGGTTTTTAAAAAAGTTTTATTGCTTATAAGTATAAACGAAATAGATAATATAATTATACAAACTAATGAAATTAAAAATGCAAATATTATATTTTTGATTTTTTTCATTACCTTATATTCTTTTAAAACTTTTACTATATTTTCATCATATTTTTCTATTGTATCTTCTGTCCCTATTTTTTCGCCACTTAGAAGTTCATTAATAGATATTCCAAGTTCACTACATAATGGTTTGAAAAGTGATATGTCTGGCATTCTTCTTCCATTTTCCCAATTAGATATAGCACGATCAGTAACATTAAGTTTTAAAGCAAGTTCTTGTTGTGTCATCTTTTTTTCTTTTCGTAATTCTGCAATAAATTTTCCTATTTTTTCTTGACTCATAATTTGCCCCTTTCATATATAATTATAATATTTAATTATTCAAAAGTAACCAAACAGAGTGTGGAGTTTAATAAATTACTATTTTTTGCTCTATTTACTTTTATATTATACCATGAAAAAAGCAAATCTTCTATACCAGTTGATCTGCTTTATAAATTGTAATTT
>CAQHJP010000036.1 GCA_948801035.1 uncultured Bacilli bacterium | reverse complement strand
CTATTTCCAACCAGTGATCCTTTAGATACATAATCATACATACTTAAATTTATATTTTCTAAATTACTATACCAAATACAAACATCACTAGATTCTATTATTACAGTATTTCCATAGCCTTCTTTTTCTCCAATAAAAGATACAATTCCATCTTTTATTGCAGGAACTAAATAATCTTCATCAACAAATAAATTAACACCATTTTTATATAGACTTACATCATTATATTTTAAAGTTTCATTAAACACCTTATCTGTTTTATTAAAATAATTTAAAAAAGGTATAGAAGAGCCAAGATATTTTTTATATACTTCATTTATTTTAGCAAATGAAATATTATCAGTATATAAATATTTATATAAATTTGTTTTAAAAGAATTATTTGATTTCACTAATATTAGACATACTAAAGTTAAAATAGTACAGATTAAAAACTTATAAAACGAACTTTTTTTAATCATTTTATCACCTAATAAAATCATATTAAAAAACTCTCTAGAAATATTCTAGAAAGTTTATTTAATATCTACAATTTTCAAATGAAGCTATATCAGTATATGCTCTTGTTTTATCATCTTTGCAAGCACCATCATAATTATACGTATCCATCATTTTCATAAGTTCTGTTAAATAATCGCTTATACAAGCTTTATTTCCAACAGCACCAGAAGAACATGTAAAATTATATTTACTTGCACCATATCCACCTTCATATGCAGTATAATCATTTTCTTTATTGTATTTTCTTATTTCAATTATATCACTAGGCGTCATTATAAATGTATACATAGGAGTTTTATTATAAACTTCATAATCACTAACACCCCTGTTATTCATAATAGCATGTGTTGCAACAGTATTATCCCATGCACAAGAAGAATTTCCATTTTTATCAAGTCCACACCAGTTGCTACCAGTTCTTCTATTAGTAGCATCTATGTCAGGGAAAGGTCTAATTAAATCAATTTCTCTATAAATTACATTAATTCCACCTTTACCGCCTGGTTTACCACCTGGACACTCAGGATCACCAGGTGGACAAATTAATCCAGAATCTACTATATATTTACAAGACCAATTTCCATAATCATCACTATTACTTTCTAATATTTGATCAACCATAGTTTGAGATGACTTAGAATTTTTATTTCCAAGTAAACTATACATTATTTGGAGTCCATTATCATGTACACCAATTGGCTCATTAAAAGCTACTGGGAAATTTGTAAAACCTAAATTAACATAATTAGTTGATAAATCTGTATTCATCACAGAAAGTGAATTATGCCCATGTTTGGCCTTAATTACATAATTATAAATACCTTCTGGCATTCTAAAATCTGAAGTTGAAGTGGCAGTCATATTATATTCTCTTATTTTTTGTCCTTCACTCGTGATAGTCCATGTTTCTTTAACGAAATCCTCACCAGTACAACTTGTTCCTGAGCAAGCATTAAGCGCATTTACCTTAGTATCTTTGCTTTCACTTAAATTTGTTTTAGGGTCCAAACTATTAGTTTTATTCATTTTGCCACTATACGAATACTCACTACTATCATAAAGTATATCTGCAGTAGATTCATCATTTAAAACTGTTTTAGCATCCCAATCATAACATTTTTTAAATTTTGCAATTATAGTCTGAACATTTTTAATGGCAGCATCAACATCGCCAGCCGCTGCAGGGTTGCCTTGTGGTTCTGATTTTTCACATTTAGTCAAGACTACATTAGCAGATTCAGTAAAACCTGCGCCGCTTGCAGTAGTTGAGCCAGTTCCCGAATATGTATAATTTGTACATTCATATTTAGAACCAGGAGTTATACAATCTCCAGTTCTTGGATTACGTACCTTACAATCATCCCAATCATCTTCATATTTATCGTTTCCAGCAATCCACGAACCACCTTCGTTTAAATCGTGTAAATGTTGTTGAGCTTGTTGCCTTACTACTTCCCTATTTGCAGCTTCTAAGTCACTAAGAAACTTATCCCAGTCAACTTTTTTTGTTCTACAAGTTCTTGATGAGGTTACATTGCTTTCACCCCAAGTAAAATAATTTCCAGCAAGTACTGTAGGAGTAGTTGAATCAAGTGTTGCTGTTACATCTTCAATACAATAAACAGGGCAATATTCTGAACCTAATGAATCTTCATAGTATGTTAAATCACCATTTTTTGAAGTTTTGTAAGCACCAGGCATGTCATCATGATTTCCATTATCATTAAAAACACAATTTTGCCAGTAAGTCTCATTTGTACCATCAGTCTTTGAAGCATCTTTATATATTACAGAACCTCCATCATCACAATTAGGTACTTCAAATTGAACTGAGCAATTATATTGGCCGCCACCGCCGCCATCACATTCACCTAATTCGCAACAATTTTCTCTATACCATGTTTCTGTAACAGCTAGTATATTAAGTTGGCTTAAAACTGCTTTATTAGAATTATTAAAAGCAGAAAAGTCAAATCCCTGATTATTTTTTAAAGCTGTGTTTATTGTTGTTTTACCATAATATTTATATATATCTTCACAACTGCCACCAATAGTTAATTCATCTAGCCATAAAATACCAACTCCAAGACCAGAATGGGGATCTAAAGCTACATCCTTTGTAGCTTTAGCACCACACCCATTACATACAAATGAATTATTTAAAGCTCCATTAAAATAACTATTTGCACTAAAAGAACTGTATTTTTTTGCAACGGAAAGTCCAAATGTATCAGTATTTTCTAAAATAACAGCACGTCCTAAACTAGCAGCAGTTGCAGTGTAAACAAAGTCGTATCCATTATGAAAAGGTTGTCCATTTATGTTAAAATTAACATTTTCTTTAGAAGCCATAGTAGATAATTCATAAGATGTTCCTATTAATTTTAATCCATTATAATTAATTTGTCCAAGTGGTTCCCATACTAAAAATAAATCATAAGAACCATTTTTATAATATTCTTCATTGTCGATATCAACTCCTAAAGATTTAAAAAATGATTTTGCTTTAGCATTTGGAGAAGTTAAAAGCGTTTTAAATAGGGACATTTTTGATAAGTCTCCTTGGGATAAAAGACTCGAAAGTGAAACACTTATACCATTTCTAGTAAATATGCTTTGAAGTGCACTTAAATTTGCCATATTACTTGTTTTAGACCAGTTATCATTATAAGTACAAGTTCCATTTCCATATTGTACTTTACTACATGGGGAACCAGATCCATATTGTGTATATAAATCACTTGATGATTGATATAAATAATCTTTACTATGAACTAAAGTACCATCTGATTTTACAAAAGAAAGTCTAACTCCTAGGGAAAAATTATTTGAGCTATTGTAATCATGTGCAGATATATTGGCATTCCCAGCTGCATCATAATTTACAGGTTGCCCATCACATTTAACACCTGTTCCAATTGGTGCTGCATAAATTGTACTAATAGGTATCAAAATTGTCATTAATACCAAAACAAAAGATTTTATATGTTTCATACTATCACCTTACTATCTATAATTAAAGTATACAATATTTATAAAAAAAAGTAAATAATAACTATGATTTTAAAATAAAAAAAAAGAATTAATTTTTAAAAATTAATTCAAATCATAATCATTAACATTATCATAAACTCTTCCTGCTACTGAAATTGTATTAGGATAATCTAATATATTTTTTATTACTTTGCCATCTGATATTTGATATTCAAATATACCAGATAGTGGACATGTTTTATATGAACATTTTACCTCAAATGGTTTATGAACTGTTATTTTGTTATTATCAATAATAATTCTATCTATTGCTTTAGAATCTGTATAAAAACCATTACTTAAATATTTGCCATCTTTATATGTAATTTGTGTATCAGAAGTAGTATATTCATCGAATACATATTTACCATTTTCATCAAATACATATACACTAAATTTATCAGAATTATAATCAATTCCAGTATATACCATATTTTTAATAGCCAAATATTCTGTACCTGTTTTATTATCTTTTATAACACCAAAGTTTTTTGATTCTTGTATTAAACTGTTATCACCAGATTTTAATTTATTAATAAAATTATTAATATTATCACAATATGAAGATTTAATATCACAATTTTCAAATTTATAATAAGCTGTGTTAATTAATTCATTTGTTAGATAATTATCATCAAATAAAACCGTTCTATAAATATAATGATTATCTACATAACAAAATTCGACATCCCCTACACAAGATATTTTTTCTTTTTCTTTATATTCATATGAATATATAAAAGTTAATTTATGGCTTTTACCGTTCAGTGTAACATTTTCAGTTTTTTCAGCTAAAAGTTGTCTACCCTCAAGTACGTAATTATCAACCTTACCACTTGGTTTTTGATTTTCTTCTTCTGATTTGTTAAACAAATCACATCCTGTTATCATAAAAAGTGCTAATATACAAAATAATATTTTTTTCATATTTACCTCCTATTAAAATTATAACATAAAATTTATTGTAATAAAACATTTTTTTTAATTTACACTTATTTAAACAAAAAAAGAATAATTATGAAAATTATTCTTAAATTTTAGCATCCACCACTTACTTTGATTTTGTTTGCATCTACGCCAAAATAATCTGAAGGCTTATAAGAGTTATGTGTTATAGCTCCTGTTGTTGAAACACTATAGGCTTCTACTGATAATCCAGTAATACTGCAATTAGTTTTATCAACACGCTTTAATAAACATATTGTATTATCTTTAATGACATAATGGCTTGGCATTAAAGTAGTATAAACACCATTAATTGTTGTTTCTAAACTAAACCCAGTATCTACTTCATCTCTTAATAAAACTTGTCCATTATTTGAAATTACATATATATAAGTTGTTTCTGAAAATGGCCCCGCACTAGTAAATTTTAAAACAAAAGTTCCATTGCTATTAGGTAAAAAAGTAAAATCAGAATCTTTTGGGAATCCTTCTTCCTTTTTACTAAAAGCTTCATCTAAATATTTTTTAGCTTCCACGCCAGAATAATCAGTAGCATAAGCAAGAACATCACGTGCAATTACATTATTATCCATAAGTATAGTAACATATGCTGTTGCGCAACCTTCACTATCGTTTTTACAATAATCTTTAGAATAAACATAAGCTATTTTATGTGTTCCATTAGTAAGTGTTATAGTCTTTTCTATTGTTGTAGCATATTCCCCACCTGCTTTTACATATGTTTTATAATCTACTGTTGGATTAGTTGTAGTACTTCCTGGGTTATTACCACTTTGGCTAGTGCCTGTTTGACTAGTTTGTGAACCACTTGTTCCAGTACTTGGTGTACTATCTTTTTCTGATCTGTTAAACAAATCACATCCTGTTATCATAAAAAGTGCTAATAAACAAAATAATATTTTCTTCATACTTACCTCCACTATAATTATATAATAAAATTTTTAAAATAGCAAATATATTATCTATACTTTACTATTTGATTCAATGATTCTTTTCAATTTATTTATTCTACTTAATAATAATGTACACAATTTATTAATTTTTGTGTCTGAAAAATGAGTTAGATGTTGATATTTATGAAGTAACTCATCAAACCACTTTACAATTCCATCTAATTTGTTTATATCAATTCGTTTTAAATTTTTAACTACTTTTATTATTTCATCAAAAGGTTTAACTTCATAAAATAATCTTCCCTCACCTGAAATATATAATTCTTCTTCATCGTAATATTCAATATTAAGACTTTGTCCATTATCAAATATAGGTGCCACATCTAACCACTTTAAAGTATTGGCATCCCTAATTATACCAAAATTATTTAAATGTCTATCTTCATTCAAAATTAAAAAATCTAGTATATACATATTTTCTAATTTAATTCTAGCATCTTTAATTCCATTTTCCTCTAAAACCTTAATATAATCCTCATAATCTTCTAAAGTATTATGTTTTTTCATATCATTTTTTATTTGATTACAAGTTATAAGTTCTGTATTTTTATTAATAAAACAAGGACACTTTGATACT
>CAQHJP010000035.1 GCA_948801035.1 uncultured Bacilli bacterium | reverse complement strand
TAAATAGCCTTTCTGCTGGTACTAATTATGATATTGTTGTATGGGCTAAAGATGGCGCTGGTAACTGGTCTGAGTCTAATCATATTAGTGTAACAACAACTAATCCGACACCATCATACGTAATAGGGTCACAAGTATATTATAATCCGACAACATTATCTAGATGTACATATGAAGATTTCATAAATAATCCAGATGCTAAAGAAGGAGGAAATTATGTAAAAGGTTGTTTAAGCTTTCATACAATTGCTCCAAATGATAATTCTTCTTCATCAAGAGTGGATATGATAGCTGATCATAATGTTTATGTAGGTACGCATGATAAATATACAAATAATGGTACTGATAATTTTGATAGAATAGGAATGAAAAGATATATATTTAGAAATTTAAATAATGTAGTAAGAAACAATAATGGTACATATCAATTTTGTACTTTATATGACGAGGATGGAGATTGTATAAATTGGGATAATACTGTAGATAGGTGGTTACTTAGACAATATATAAATGGTGATCATGATGGTAATAATACAGGAAATGGTCATAATTGGCTTCATGCAGGACCTTATCATTTATTCGATTTACTTGATAGATTAAAAACTGATGGTTGGAAAACTTCAATATTATCAAATGATCCTAAAAATCATGCTTACACAGCGGAAGGGAATTTTGATTATTATTATTCAAATGAAGGTATGGTTGCAAGAATGCCTACACGTGATGATATTTATAACATAGTAGGTATAACATCTGCTGCTGGTACTGAGGTATGTTATGAAAATGTAGCTCAAAATTCATCAAATCCTCCACGTAGTCTATCAAATATACATTGGTTACTTCCAGTTACAGATAGAGGACATAAACAAGCCTTCTGGTTGCTTGAAGCAAATACTGAACATGAACAAGCAACTGCTTGGACGGTAGAGGCATTTTATCATGCTGTGTCAGATGAAGAATACGAAGAAGGTAAAAGAGCATGTACGGCATTTAATTTTAACGGTAATTTAACTAAAGATAATAGTGGTTGGATAGTAGGACAATGGGAACAAGATTTTGGTTTAAGACCAGTAATTAGTGTTGAAAAATCAACCCTACAATAAAATTTCAAAGAAACACAATATTTGTGTTTTTTTGTTGTATAAAAATTCTTAAAAAACATCAATATAATCATATAATAATATTAGGAGGGTAAAAATGTTTAATAATTTTACTGAAGAAGCAAGAAAGATATTAATTTTAGCTAAGGAAGAAATGAGTAATTTAAATCATCCATATGTGGGAAGTGAACATTTACTTTTAGCTATTTTAAATAGTGATAATGATGTATCTAAAAAATTAAAGGATTTTAATTTAGATTATAATACATTTAGAAATAAAATAATTGAAATAATAGGAATTGGAAGTAAAAAAAGTGAATGGTTTTTATATACTCCTTTGCTTAAAAGAATTATGGAAAATTCGGTACTTGATAGTCAAGAAGCTGGCGTTGATGTTGATATTAATATTCTTTTTTCAAATATGTTAGAAGAAGCTGATGGTGTAGCTATTAGAATTTTGATTAATTTAAATATTGATATTGAAAAATTGTATGATGAATTTTCATTTAAACCTTTTAAGAAAAAGAAAGACAAAAAATTATTACTTGATGAACTTGGGGTTGATTTAACTAAGAAAGCTAGAAATAATGAACTTGATCCTGTTTTTGGTAGGGATAAAGAAATTAATAGATTACTTGAAATATTATGTAGAAGATGTAAAAATAATCCTATTTTAGTAGGAGAAGCTGGTGTTGGTAAGACAGCAATAGTAGAACAGTTAAGTAGGTTAATTGCATCAAATGAAGTGCCATATCATTTAAAAAATAAAAGGATTATAAGTTTAGATATGGCATCAGTAGTTGCTGGCACAAAATATAGAGGTGAATTTGAAGATAGAGTAAAAAAAATATTAAAAGAAGCAGCAAGTGATGAAGATATTATTTTATTTATAGATGAGATACATACTTTAGTAGGAGCTGGTGGTGCTGAAGGTGCAATAGATGCATCTAATATTTTTAAACCTGCTTTGGCTAGAGGAGAAATTAAAGTTATTGGTGCAACTACTCTAGATGAATATAAAAAATATATATTAAGTGATAAAGCATTAGAAAGAAGATTTCAAAAAGTTTATATAGAAATACCAGATAGTGATGTTGTATTTGGTATATTAAAAAGTTTAAAACCTATTTATGAGGATTATCACAATGTCAAACTAACTGATGATATTTTAAAAAACATTATTGATTTATCTAAAAGATATATATTTGATAGATTTGAACCTGATAAATCTATTGATATACTAGATGAGGTATGTTCCCGTACTAGTTTAAAAGAAGATAATTTATTAAAGGAATATAATAGTTTATGTAAAAATTTATCTGATGTTATTATAAAAAAAGATAAAAGTGTTTCTAAATGTAATTTTAAAGAGGCTAAATTGTATAAAAATCATGAATTTGAACTTATGGATAAGATAAATGATATGGAATTAAAATTATGTAAGATGCCTAAGAAAAAAGTTACTCTAAATGATGTTGCATATGTTATTTATTCTAAAACTAAAATTCCTATTTATGAAATATTAAATGATAATGAATCTTTAAATAATATAAATTTAGAATTAAATAAAATTAAAGGTCAAGATGAAGCTATAAAAGAACTTTTAAAAATAGCTAAGAAAATAAAATTAGGATTCAAAGATGATGATAAATGTTATAGTATTATGTTTTCTGGTCCATCTGGAGTTGGTAAAACAGCTTTAGCTAAACAATTTGGTAATATATTTACACCTAATGTTATTAAACTTGATATGAGTGAATATAGTGAGGCACATAGTGTAAGTAAGATAATAGGTTCTCCAGCTGGATATGTTGGTTATAATGATAATAAAAATATATTAGAAGAAATTAAGAATAAACCTTTTTCTGTACTTATATTAGATGAGATAGAACGTGCTAGTAGTAGTGTAGTTAATTTATTTTACCAAATTTTAGATGATGGTTTTATTAAAGATTCTAAAGGAAGTGTAGTTAGTTTTAAAAATGTTATTATTATAATGACTTCTAATATTGGTTTTAATACTCATGATTTGGGTTTTAATAAAAATATAAAAGAAAATAAATTAAAAGAATATTTTGATATTTCTTTTATAAATAGAATTGATAATATTATATGTTTTAATTATTTGGATGAAGTTACTATTAAAGATATAATTAAATTAAAATTAGAAAGTGTTAAAGATAAATATAAAGATAAGGTAGATATAAAAATAAATGATAGTGTAGTAGAGGATATATTAAAACTATCAAATTATAAAGAATTTGGTGCTAGAAAAATAGAAAAGTTAATTAAAGATAAGATAGAAGATATTATAATAGATAAAATAGTTGAAAATAAAAAGGAAGTTGTTATTAATAATTTAGTTAATGTATAAAAGTGTATAAAAAGTATTAGTTTTAATACTTTTTTTGTTATTTTGTGGTAAAATAAAAATAGAACGTAGGTGAATTATGAATTATTTAATTGTGATGTTTGTAAAAATATTAAAATTTATACTTGTAAGATTAGGACATGGGACAGCTTTACCAGGTGATATAGCGCTTAAGCTTAATAAAAATATTTTATCTTATTTTCAAATGCCTAAAACTACTATATTTATAACTGGTACAACAGGTAAAACTACAGTTTCAGGAACACTTTATGAAATATATAAGAAAAATTGCAAAACTGTTAGTAATATAAAAGGTTCTAATTTAATAGGCGGTGTTGCTACTGCTTTAATAGATGCTTCTAAATTAAATGGTAAAACTAAGGTGGATGCCTTGATAATTGAAGTTGATGAAAGATATGTTAAAAAAGTATTTAAATATATAACACCTAAATACTTTATTATAAACAATTTATCTAGAGATCAGCTTGCTCGTAATGGTCATTTTGATTTAGTTTTTGATGAGATAAATAATAGTATATCGCCAAAAACACATTTAATATTAAATGCAGATGATCCACTTGTAACTAAATTTAGTTTGGGTAAAAAAAATAAAATAACATACTATAGTGTTTCTAAAAATAAGTATTCAAAAGATAAAAGTATAAATAAGCTTGATCTTTGTTATTGTCCAGTATGTAATACTAAGTTAGATTTTAAATATTTTAATTATGGAAATTTAGGATATTATTCATGTAAAAATAAAGATTTTAAACATCCAGATACTAAATATGTAGGATATTTAGATAAGGATACACTTACTATTTGCGATAGTGTTATAAAGTTAAAAAATACAGCTTTATATAATGTTTATAATTTAGTATGTTGTTATACTTTAGCAAGTGTAGATCATATTGATATGTCTTTAGTAGTTGATACTTTAAATGATTTATCTTTAAAAGTTAAACGTTTAAATGAATTTACTTATAACAATATAAAAACGACATTATTACTTTCTAAAAATGAGACTCCACTTTCTTATAATCAATCACTTGATTATATAAAATCTAAAAAAGGAGATAAAACTGTAGCTATTGGTTTTACTCGTATTAGTGGTAGATATGATTTAAAAGATTTATCTTGGTTATATGATATTAATTTTGAACTTTTAAATAGTAAAGATATTAAAAGAATAATTTTAGTAGGCCCATTTGCTTATGATATTGCAGTACGTTTAAAACTTGAGGGAATTGATACTAAAAAATTTAAGTATTGTTTAGATTATGATAATTCATTAGATTATATACTAAAAAATACCATAGGTGATTTATATTGCGTTGTTTATTTTGATCTTAATTATAAGTATATAGATTACTTTAAAAAAAGAGGTGTTAATTTGTGAGGATAGCTTATTTATATTATGATTTTTTAAATTTATATGGTGAGGACGGAAATATAAAAATTATATCTAATATTTTAAAACAAAATAAAATTAAGCATGAAATTTTATATTTGTCACTTACTGATAAATTGGATTTTGACTCGTATGATTTAGTTTATATATCAAGTGGTACAGAAAATAATAAAAAAGTTGCTTTAAAATATTTATTAAAATATAAAAAAGATATTAAAAAATATGTTATGGATAATAAATTTATTTTAGCAACAGGAAATAGTGTAGATTTATTTGGAAGTAAAATAGATGATATAGATGCTTTAGGCATATTTGATTATACGGTAAAAAGTGGATTAAGAAAGATTAAAGAAGTTTATATAAATGGAAATATTATTAATAAAAAAATTATTGGTTTTATTAATAATGATAGTTATTTAAGTGATGTAACATATCATTTATTTGAGGATGAGGGAATACATTACAAAAACTTTTTTGGAACATATTTACTTGGGCCAGTTTTAGTTAGAAATCCCGAGTTTTTAAAATATTTTTTAAATAATTTGACTAACAAGAAACTAAAATATGATTTAAAACTAGAAAATAAAGCTTATAATGAGTTTATTAAAAATTATGTAAAGGAGGCCTAATATGAAGAAAGGGTTTACTTTAGCTGAGGTTATGGCAGTTGTTATAATACTAGGTATATTAGTCATTTTAGCTTTCCCCCAAATTCTTAAATTAGTTAAGGATACTGAGGAAAAACTAGATAGTGCTACTGTAGAAATTATTAAAGTTGCTGCTAAAAGTTATGTAACTGATAATTTAAATGATTTTAGTAAAACGGATAAAAAGTATTGTATTGATGCAAAAACTTTAATTGAAAATGAAAAATTAGAAGCATCTGATAAATATAAGGATATTTGTGTTAAAGTAAGTTATAATCATGAGTATACATATGATGTATATTCAAAATGTAAATGTGAGGAATAATTATGAATATAAGTGATATTAAAGCAAGAGAGGTATTAGATTCTAGGGGAAATCCTACAGTTGAAGTTGATGTTATTTTAGAAAATGGAATTATGGGTAGAAGTATAGTTCCATCAGGAGCTTCAACTGGAAGCAAAGAAGCATTAGAATTAAGAGATAATGACTCTAGATATTTAGGAAAAGGTGTATTAAAAGCTGTTAGTAATGTTTATAAATTAAGAGATGTTGTAGTTGGAATGGATGTTTTTAATCAAAGACAAATAGATGAGGCAATGATTAAGGCA
>CAQHJP010000034.1 GCA_948801035.1 uncultured Bacilli bacterium | reverse complement strand
CTTAAATAATACATTCAAATATACAATTAGCGATATTACATAAATTATATTGTTGTAAATCAATGTTTTGTTCTGAAAAAAACCATAATACAAAATTATTAAATTCAAATACTTTATTAATTTGCTTATCCAAAAATAATCCAGGAGCAAAATATACATTTTTATCTAACTTTATAACTTCTATAAATGATTTATCAGTTATATATTTAACCAAATGAAAACCTTCAGTTATGTAAGCTTTTTTTATATAATCTGCACTATATTTCCCAATAATAGTTAAATAGACATTTTTTATGTCCACATTGTCATTAAAATAGAATGAGTAATCATGATCTACATATAACGCTATAAGATTTAATTCACTAAAAAAACTTTTTTCATACAAAAGCATTTTTTTCCTAGCGGTTAAATATCTAAAAAAAAATAAATTATCCTCAGATTCATTGATTGAAATTGCATCTATTTCATATTGTGTTAATTTTAATATATTTTTTAAATTACAGTTATTTAATGAATATAACACATTTCTCCCAATTGTGAATGGTGTAATTATTATTACTATTTTTTCATTTTTTATGCCATTTTTAACTAACATATTGATGATATATTGTATTCTTCTATAAATATATTGTCTATTTATTTTACTTATATAATTTTTAATTTCCCCATAGCCTTCGCCAGTATCAAATAATAAAATATTTATAATAACGCCATCATTCCCACTAGAATATAATTCTTCCCCAACATTTTTATTATTAACTAGCTGTATATTATAATGTGTAGCATCAATTTTATAATTACCTAATCTATGAAAATTTCTTATTAAAGAAAATTTTAAATATTTGTTATATTCTTCAAAAAAATCAAAAGTACTATATTGCGTTACATAGGAAAATATTTTATTCATAATAAGGCTGATAAAAGTTGTTATATCTAAAACAAATATATTTTCTTCAGTCTTTAAAAAAGGACGTAAATAGAATAATTGATAATCAAAATTGGAAATATCTTGCACTTTTACATCGCCGAAATCACAAACTAATTCATCTATAAATTCATTAAAAAGATTATATATTTCTTTATTACTATACATAATAAAATCCTTATATCTATTTAATGTATTTGAAGAAGGAATAAAAATTTCTAAATCCTTATCGTAAGATTTTAATTTTTCTAAATTAAGATTCAATTTACGATAAATATCCTCAGATATTTTTAATAATCCACTAATAATTTTATTCAATTTAAAATATATTTCTTTATCAATCTTATCTTTATGAACTGAAACTACCTTTAATATAGTATTAACATAGAGTGGTGAAAGAGAATTTGACCCCATAAATAAATGATAATTTTCATAATATATTATAGGTAATACAAAGGGAAACTCTGGAGGATCTATTAATTTTTTTCTATTTAAATCAGAAAATTCTGTAACTATTGATTTGAATTTTTCAATACTCATCTTATTATTACGATTAAATTCATTTTGATTTATTGAAAGTGCTGTGCTAATCATGCATTGAAATATAACTGATTTACTTTGATTTTCAGGAATTAGCAATAATGCAGAAATGTTGCACAAAAAATCTTTTAAATCGTAATTTTTAAGTTCTCTTCGTAATTCATTAATTTTACTAATATCCTTCCTCATTAGTAGAGTTTTTTTTATCATTAAAAGATTATAAACAAACTTCATTTTACCTCCAAAACAAAAATATAGCATATTCCATTATTAAAAATAAAATGTACTTCTAACTAAATTTTATCATATCTCTTAAACCTTGTCATCAGATATCCTAAAGAATCATAAAAAAACAATGTTTTATTTGTGGTTTTAGTAATTTTAACAAATATTTTTAAATTTCTTACATCATATTACATATATAATTAATTTTTACTATGATACCTTTATACCAAAAAAGATCAATACTAATCTTGATCTTTCATAAATGTTTTTAAAACATATTTAGGATTATCATAAAATAAATGTTTAGCAGTAGGCAACCCACATCTTTTTGCTATATTATAAAAACTTAAATTTAAATTATCATAATTTCTTTTATCATTTTCATGATAATCACTTGCTACTATATTAACTAAACCTTTATCTAAAAGCTTACGTGCAAATTTATAAGCTTTTTTATCAGATTTCTTTTTAATAAAACTTGTAGCATCACACTGAATAATAACATCATTTTCTCTTAAATTTTCTATAAATTTAACGTCTCTATAATTAATATAGAATTCAGGATGAGCAAGTACTACTTTAAAGCCCATGTCCATAACTTCATCTATTAAAGATATTGCCTCAGCCTTAGATAATTTCTCATCACGTTCAAACTCTACTAACATATATTTTAAATTTTTATATTTATTATTAAATACCTCTTCTTTTAATAAAGATAAATTTTTATAATTTAAAAGTATTTCAAAGCCTAAGTAAGATTTAATATTGTTCTTAGAAAGTTCTGATGAAATATATCTAAAATTAGTATAAACTGTATCATTATTTAAAATAGAATCAAAATGTGGTGTACAAACAATTTCTTTAACATTATTATTAATAATTTGTTTTAAAGCATTATTAAATGTATCTAAATCAGGGCATCCATCATCAATAGCTGGAATTAAATGTGAATGTATATCTACCTTAGGAAATATAGTTAGAGTAGTATTGTTCATATTGATCTCCATATAATTTCTTTTGTTTATTTACATCCATTTTTGTAATAATTCCACCTAGTATATTTGCATTTATATCTTTTAATTGTTCAATACATTTATTAATTGCTGATGATGAAAATCTATCATATTCTATTACATATGCTGTACCAGTTGATACCTTAGATACAATAACTGCATCTGTCATAAGTGATACTGGAGGACAATCTATTAATACTAAATCATAATCATCACTCACACGACTTATTAGCTCTTTAAATCTAGTAGAACTTAATATTTCTGATGGATTTGATACCTTAGATCCTGCAGATATTACGTCAATTTTATATTCTTTATTAGGAATTTTAAATTCTTGAACAACATTTTTATATTCAGAAACTCTATTATAAATTAAAATATCAGTAAGACCTAATGCTCTATTTAAATTAAAGTTTTTATGTATCTTTGGTTTTCTTAAATCACAATCTATAAGTAATACTTTTTTACCTATCATTGAAAATGATAAAGCTATATTACTAATTGTTTCACTTTTACCCTCACCTACACTAGTTGATGTAAAATTAACAACTTTTAAGTCTAAAAAATCCAAGTTAGTTCTTACCATCCTATACGCCTCAGCCGTAATACTAGATGAGTTACTTATCATATTAATACTAGTTTTATTAGATTTTTTCTTTTTATCATTCCCGTTATCATTTGGAATAATACCAAGTGATTTTAAATCTAAATATTTTTTAATATCTTCATGATTTTTAATATTTACATTATCAGAGCCAAATAATAAAGCTAGAATAATTCCTAATACAAAACTTATAGATAAACTTACCATTAAGGCACTATCTAAAGATAGCGTATTTGCATTATAAACACTAGGAGTTTCAATAATATAAATATTTAAATCTTCATGAATACTTTTTATTTCACTTGAAAATACACTAACAAGTTCATTTGATAAATCAACAGCTAAAATAGGATCAGAATCTTTAATATTAATTTGTATTAAATTAGTATTTTTAATTAATTTAATATTAGTATTTTTATTTAACTCTTTAACGCTCATATCTAAATTTTTATTAGTTTTTACTTTTTCAAGTATATCATTTGTTTTTAAATATTTAACGTATGTTTGAAGTTCTTCATAATTATAAGATCCTTCATAATCAAGCATAATAATACTTTTAATATCATACTTGTTACTTAATTTATTAACATAAAATGCTGTAAAAGTTCCAGTTAATATCATAAGAAGTAAAACAATATAGAAATTTTTAAATATAATTCTTAAATAATCTTTGAAATTTTTTTTCATATATTCCCCCCCTTTAAAATAATCTATTATATTCACTTATAGTATCATCAATAGAACCGTCAAATACTAAGTGCCCTCTATTTAATATGATGCCTCTATCACAAAAATCTTTTGCTAAAACTAGTGAGTGTGTTACAAATAACATCGTAACATCATTTTTACTTGATAACTCCTTTATTTTATTTAAACATTTAACCCTAAAATCTTTATCACCAACAGAAAGTGCCTCATCTATAATTAATATATCAACATTACTATTTACAATTATAGAAAATCCAAGCCTTGCTTTCATACCTGATGAATACATTCTTACAGGTTGATCTATATATTCCTTTATATCAGCAAAATCAATTATATCCTGTTCTATTTTTTTTATTTCTTTTTTAGAAAGACCTAAAAGTGTAGCTTTTAAATAAATATTTTCTCTTCCTGTAAATTCCATATCAAATCCAGCAGATAATTCTAGTAATGCTCCTACCTTACCTCTTACTGTAATGCTTCCCTCATCTGGAAAACATACATCTGTAATCATCTTAAGTATAGTTGACTTACCCGCTCCATTAGGACCAAGAAGTGCAACTTTTTCTCCTTTTTTTATACTAAAAGTAAGATAATTTGTAGCAATTTTTTTAACTACATTTTTCTTATCTTTAAAAAGTCCTATAAACCTTTCTTTATCATTTTTATAAAGTTTATATACTTTATAAACATTATTAAATTCAATAATATTTTCCATATAAACCTCCTATAAATAATCTGGCATTGATTTTGATATTTTCTTATACAAAAATTTATTTAAATACATAATTAATATAAATAATATAAACATTATTATAAATTCTTTTGGTTTATCATAAAAATGTATTTTATATACAAATGCATCTTTATATCCGTTTGCAAAATAAGATATCGGATTAAATATTTGCATATTTTTTATTAATTTTATATTTACACTATCTACTGACCAAAATATAGTAGATAAAAATAAAAGTGGTGTTTGAATAGTTTTAATTAAAGAACCTATATCCTTACTTACTGAAGATACTAAAGCAATTATACTTCCAACTACAGTTTGAAATAAAAACATAAATATCATATAAAATATAAGTGTCATATAATAAATGTCATATCTTTTAAGTATTAATATATACATAAAAATTACTATTATAGTAAGCACTATATTTACTAAAAATCTTGATAAACTCATAAATGTTGGAATTATAGAAACAGGAAATTTAACCTTATTTACTAAGTAACTATATTTTCTATAACTACCTGGTAAAGTTGATATAATATCTGATATATAAAACCAAGGAAGTAATCCTGTTATAAGCCATAATACATATGGAATATTATTTATCGGTTTACCTACTTTCATGCCTATTTCAAATAAAAACCAGTACATAAATATTGTTACAGCAGGTTTTGCTATTATCCAAAACCATCCTAAAGCTGCACCTTTATATATTTTTTTCAAATCTATAAAAGATAATTTAAATATTTTTTTAATATTTAGCATATGTTCTTTAATCATTTTATCACCACCTTTATTTTTCTATTAATTCTTGATAAAGTGCTTCTCTATGGTTACCTTTATTTATAAAGAAACTTTTACTTTTTTGAGTGTATTTATTTTCTAATTTAAATTTACTATTGACAAACTTGCTGAATTCTCTTACAAGTGATTCTACATTAGTTGTAAAAGGTCCAAAGCCATTTTCCATAGGTAAATCTAATTTATTATAAATATGAGTTATACCTGCTTTATATAAATCATAATCAGGTACAAAATACATCACAGGAACATTTGCATATACATAATCAAATACAATTGATGAATAATCTGTTATTATTAAATCATAATCTTTAGCAGTTGCTTCGCTTACAAATTTAATATTTGGATTATCTATTTCAAATAAATGATCATAACATCTAAATATTGGATGCGACATAAACTCACAAATTATATTATTATTTTGAAGTATTTTATTAAATTTTTCTGATTTTAATAAATTGTTTACCTCAGTATAATACTCTGATTTTATATATTTAGCTTCATTAGGTGCGTACATACCATTTTTATATTTACCCATTAAATTAATTCTCCAAGATAAGGCAATAAGTATTTTCTTTTGCTTGTGTCCTTCTTTTTTTTCACTTAAATCAAATCTAGGCATACCAGTTGGTATTAAATCATGAATTTTATAATTATAATTATCAATTAAATTATTAAATTCAAAATCAGAAGATACTACTATTTTATCAATTAAATTAGCTTCCTTAGTATAAATCCATGGTGTATGACAATGTAGTATACCATGTTGCAAGTAAATAAGTTCATATT
>CAQHJP010000033.1 GCA_948801035.1 uncultured Bacilli bacterium | reverse complement strand
ACAACACTACCAAGTACTATAGCTACTTTTTTAAGTAGTATTGGAGTTTTTGATACACTTAATGTTTCATTAAGTCCATCTGTAATATATAAAGACGTATCATTAAATGTTATATAAAAATCAAACATTTGACTAAATACTTTATTATCAGATATATCTCTTATTATAAAAGATAAACCATCTAAATTAAATATATTACAAACTATATATTTATCTAACTGTTTTTTATAATGATTGTAATTATTAAGATCCATTATTATAACATCTTTGTCTTTTATACTACTTACTAAAATATCTAAATTATCATAAGTTTTATAAGTAACATTATTTTTCTTTAAATAATCTTCTATGTAAGTATCTTTAATAATAGATACATCTTTTAAAGATTTAACATTATTAATTACATCAGTATTATTAATGTGTTTTAAAATGACTAAATTATTATCATAAGCTTCACTAGTTGTATAAACGTCCATTTCATATTTTGCTTGTAAATTAATACCATAGAAAAAATCTATTTCATTTTTATTAAATGATTTTACAAGTTCATCTACATTATCATAACTTTTATAATTAACCTCAGCATCAGTTAGTGATGTAAAACCTTTTATTAAAGAACTATTAATACCTGCAAAATGATTAGAAATAATAGTGTCATATGGAGCATTTTTAATAAATCCATAATTATATCTCTTACTTCTAAATCTTACTGCATCAGAATCAGTAATTTCTTTATATTTAAAATAATTTCTAGCTAAATGTTTATTATATGAGTCCGTATAATATCCATCATACCATTTTTTAAAATACTTAGTTAATATATTATTTAATGTATCCTTATCACCAAGTTCTAAAACATAATATTTTTTATAATCTGATATGTTATAAGCAATTTTATAATTATTTAGTAAAATATCATCTAAATTAGTTGTTTTTAAAAGTACTACACAATCTACCTCGTTAGACTCAAGTGCATTAAGCATTAATTCTTTAGAATCATATGTTTTATAAGTTACAAATGATGAATTCAAATAATTATTTACCTGTTGCAAATCATCATTTAAAACACCAATATTAATCTCTAAATTAGATAAATTAGTATATACTTTGTCCTTACTAACAAGTACATAATTATCTGTATAAACATTAATTCTTTTATCATTTAATTCCGAAACTAACTTTAAACTATAAGATGTTTTAATATCATCTAAAACATTATAAGAAACTTTATTAAAATTTAAATTAGTTACTTCGTTTAATTTATCAAAAAAATCTATTATTATACCTTCCCCACCATTTGCAAGAACTGGAACATTACTTAAAATAGATATATCTATCTTATTATTTTTATTATTCTCAATCCACTGTTTTTCAATTAGATTAAGTGTTGTAACTTTATCTTCACGAGTAATAAAATAATAAACTGAAAAGCCTAATATACTTAATATTAGTGTTATAACTATACCTATAAATAATTTCTTTTTCACTCTTTATCACCTTTATTTAAAACCCATGTAAATTCTAAAGCTTTTTTAGAATGATATCCAATCATTGGACAAATTTCTAAATCTCCGTTTACATATATTTCAATATCATAACTAGTAGTTACCTCTTTTTTTAATTTATCAATTATAATATTTGACAATGCTTTAATATCAGATTCTTTACTATCTGATTTAACGTCAATAAAAAATTTAAGTATGGTTTCATTTTTCTCAAATTTAGCGCTAGATACAAAACTAGATGATGTAATCTCACTAATAATAGAATTTATTACTTCCTCACTAACTTCTACATCTATTTGTCTAGACTTACTACCTTTTGGATTAAACATTGTATATACTGCTAATATAGAAAGTAATAATAAACAAATTATTATCACACTAGTTATAATTGCTACTTTATGATCTTTACCCATAAATTTCACTCTCCATTTTAATTATACTATAAATTTAAATTTTAGACAAACGTGATAGCAGTATCTCATTTGCACGTTGTGGATTAATTTTGCCCCCACTTTTTTTCATAACTTGACCCATTAAATATTTTAAAGCCCTATCATGACCTTCTTTATAATCTTTAATAGAATCTTCATTTTCTTTTAATACTTCATCTATTAAATCTATAATAAAATTATCATCTGATATTTGAATCATATTAAGTTTTATAACTAAATCATCTATATCATCATCATTTTCTAAAATTATTTTTATAAGTTCTTTAGCTTGCTTATTTGATATTTTATTACTATCAAGTAAATTAACTAGTTTAATAAAATTCTCTGTATTTAATTTTGTATCTTTTATTTTAATAATATTTTTATTTAAATAAGATAAAATATCTCCTGTAAGTAAGTTTGCTGCTAT
Source organism: uncultured Bacilli bacterium (assembly GCA_948801035.1). GTDB lineage: Bacteria > Bacillota_I > Bacilli_A > RF39 > UBA660 > Faecisoma. The sequence goes on along the minus strand of CAQHJP010000033.1, from coordinate 4,051 downwards.
AACAGGATTACAGTTTTTTATAACACTTTGTAAAAAATTACCTATATCACGATTTGAAATAATAGTATTAATAGCATTATCATTTATAGATAATTTTTTGTATTCTAATCTAAGTTCATCAGATAAAATTGGTAAATTATTTTTAATACTTAAAATATAATCATCATCAAGTATTACATAAGGAATATCTGGTTCTGGAAAATATCTATAATCATTTCCTACCTCTTTATAACGCATAAGTATTGTTTTACCACTTGCCTCATCATATCTTCTCGTTTGCTCTTTTATAACATTTCCTTTTTCTAACTCACTTATTTGTCTATTTATCTCATAATTAATTGCTGCATATGCATTTGATATAGAATTTAAATTTTTAACCTCGCACTTTGTCCCAAGAGTATCTGTATTAGATACTGATATATTAATATCACATCTCATACTTCCCTCTTCCATCTTTACATCACTTACACCTAAATAAAGTAAAGTTTCTCTTAATTTTTCTAAGTACTCTCTAGCTTCATCTGCATTTTTCATACATGGTTTGGTTACTATTTCAATAAGTGGTACCCCTGCTCTATTAAAATTAAGTAAAGTATCAGTTGTATGAATACTCTTACAAGTATCCTCTTCAATATGAATTCTTTCAATTTCTATTTTTTTATTACTTATTTGTATATAACCATCATATCCAATTGGAGTGTCTTGCTCAGTTATTTGATAACCTTTAGGTAAATCAGGATAAAAATAATTTTTACGATCAAAATGCATAACTTTATTTATTTTACAATTTAAAGCTAAAGCTGCTTTTAAAGCGCTTTCAATAACACCCTTATTAAGTCTAGGAAGTGTACCAGGATAAGCTAAGTCTATAACATTTATATTTGTATTAGTAGAATCTTTAAAATCATTTTTACTCATAGAAAATACTTTAGCCATACTTTTAAGTTCTACGTGTACTTCAATTCCTATAGTTGCTTTCATTTTACATCCTCCCTAATTTTTTCAATCATACTAGCAAGTTGGTATATTTTATCTTCACAAAAATAAGATCCAATAATATGCATTCCAATAGGTAAATTAAATTCATTCTCACCTATTTTAATACTAAGTGCAGGTAGACCTGCCATATTAACAGGAATAGTAAGTAAATCATCATAGAATGTTTTAAGTGCATCATTAGATAAAACATTAAAATTATACGCTACATCTGTATTAGTAGGGCCTATAATTAAATCATATTTTAAAAACACATCTTTAAAAGCATCAGTTAAAGACTTCCTAACTTTTAATGCTTTATAATAATAATTTTTAGCATTTTCACCACTTAATATATAAGTACCAATCATAATTCTTCTTTTAACTTCGTCTCCAAAACCTAAAGTTCTTGTTTTTTTGTATAAATCATTTATATCTTTATAATCATCTACTTTAAGACCATATCTAACTCCATCATAACGCGCTAAATTACTAGATGCCTCTGCTAAAGCAATTATTTGGTATAAAGGTATAGCATATTCTAAATACGGAATATCAATATAATCTACTTTAGCTCCTTTACTTTTTAATATATCAATTATACTAAGTATTTTATTTTTAACAGAAATACTGACAACATCACTCATGTAGTAATTTGGAACAGCTATTTTTAAACCACTTATATCTTTACCAATTAAACTAGTGTAATCTTTAACTATTTCTTTAGAAGAAGTTAAATCATTAACATCATATCCACTTATAACATTAAGCAAAAGTGCATTTTCTAAAACTGTTTTAGTAATAGGACCAATTTGATCTAGACTAGATGCAAATGAAATAAGACCAAATCTTGAAACACGACCATAAGTTGGTTTTAATCCCACAACCCCACAAAAACTAGACGGTTGTCTAATTGAACCACCTGTATCTGATGCAAGTGAAAACCTAGTTAACCCTGCCGCTACACAGGCTGCAGAACCTGATGAAGAACCTCCAGCAACTTTAGAATTATCAATAGGATTTAAAACTGGTCCAAAGTAAGAAGTTTCACTTGTAGAACCCATAGCAAATTCATCCATATTAGTTTTACCTATTATAATCATATTAGCATCATTTATTTTTTTTATTACAGTAGCATCATATATGGGAATAAAATCTTCTAACATATGGCTAGCTGCAGTAGTTCTTAAATTTTTAGTTACTATATTATCTTTAATAGCTATAGGAAGCCCAAATAACAAATTATCAACTTCTTTATCTTCAAGTTCAATAGCTTTTTTTATAGCTTCTTCTTTATTTAATGTAATAAAACAGTTTAAATTAGATTTTTCAATCTTATCAAAAGCTTCATTTACTAAATCAATTGGTTTTATTTTTTTCATCTTTAATAATTTGTTTATATCTTTTATATCTAAGTCTAAATACATAATTATTCATCTCCCAAAACTTTAGGTACTGTAATGTAATCGCCTTTTACTCTTTTAGCATTTTTAAAAGCTAAATCTTTTGATATATGAGACTCTATTACATCTTCACTATAACAATTTACATTATCACTTGGACTAATCATTATTTCATCAGTTTTAATTTCTACTAAATTAATTTTATTTATTTCAGTTAAAATATCAGAACATTGTTTAACATATTTTTCATAATCTTTTTCATTAATATATAATTTTGATAAATCAGCTAAGTGATCAATCATTTCATTTGTTACCATAAAATTCCTCCAATACACTATACAATTATAACATAATTTATATAAAATAAAAACTCATAGTTAATAAACTATAAGCTTTTATAATTTTTAGCTTTTTCTATTTCATATTCATAAGTATCTGGTATTAAATACTTTATTTTAGTAATAACTTCTTCTATACTTTGCTTCCAAAAATTATAATCTTCTAAACTACATATAATTAGCTCTTGTAAATAACTATTTAACTCATCTATTTTATCTTTTATTAATAAATCTTTTTCAGAATAATATTTTATTTTATCGTAATTTGAAACGTAATAAGAAATATAACTCAAATTACAATCATATAATCTTCTAAATATATTAATAATTTCATTATTATCAAGACCTAATTTAACAATTAAACTTGCTACATAATCTTTTAAAGTAGAATCTAATTCTTGTTTTTCTAAGTTAGTTTTTAAATCATAATATTTAAGTATTTCTTTTTTTATTTGTTTATACTCTCTATCAGTTATAATCTCACTTTTAACTGGTTCATAATTAAAATTAATTTTAATATCTTCTTTTTTTATTTTTTTCATAAGTTTTGATTTTATAAATAAAGCTATATCATTATCTACTTTTAGCGCTAAAAGCGAACTATAAACTATTTCAACAGATTCTAAATCATACTCAGATTTATCAAAATAATGTTCTTTAAGATTCATATAAGATTTATATTCTAAATCATCTGGTGTCATAACACAATTTGAAACTAAAGCTTTAACTACTTCTTTTTTTGTTTTTTCTTCTTTTGATAAAACTGAATCATCTATTGATAATAAGCTTAAAGCTTCATCAAAATCACTTTTACTAGATATTTTAGATTTTGACCAAAGTTCTTTTATAACAGGTAAGATTGCATTAACTTTAGATTCTATAATAGAATTTGAGTTTTCATCTAAAACAACCAGTCTTAAATTTTTATCTATTACATCAAATAAAATTTTCATACATTCATTCATATTCATATTAGCACTTTTTAAGTATTTACATATATCATCATATTCACTATTAAATCTACCATTTTTCCTAAATTCTTTATCGTCTGATGAAACGGCAGCTATAATGCTTTTTATGTTTGATAATTCTTTTAATTTATAATCAGGTATAGCTTCAATTAATTCAGCTGGTGTTTTTTGTGAATATTTTGAAAATTTTAAAAGCGTACTCATCTCTTCATTTTTTAAATAATTTACAAATTTTTCTTTTGAATTCATATTATCCCCCTCATATGGAAACTTATTATACCATTATAAATTTTTTTGTCAAATGTTATATCTTTTATTAAATTTATCTATTGAATTTTTTAATATATTTAACTTTCTATTCATC
>CAQHJP010000032.1 GCA_948801035.1 uncultured Bacilli bacterium | reverse complement strand
TTTTTTAAATGTTATTATAACATATTTTCATATTTTGTCAAATTAAAAAGATATTTATTAAATATCTTTTTTGATTGCTTCTTTTCTAGATAAATTTAGTCTTCCTCTTTTATCATATCCTAAAGATTTAACTATTATTTCATCGCCAACTTTTACTATATCTGATGGTTTTTCAACTCTATTTATATCTAAGTGTGAAACATGTACTAAACCCTCACATCCTGGCCACAATTCTACAAAACAGCCAAATTCTTCTACTTTAACTACTTTACCTGTATAAATAGCTCCATCTTCTACTTCTTTTACTATATCTTTAATCATATTAGCCGTTTTTTCAATTATATCTTTATCAGTATGATATATAATTACTCTTCCATCATCTTCTAAATCAACTTTAACAGCATTTATATCATTAACTGTATTTACTGAAGAAGCTTCACAAATGATTTTAGTAATCATTTCTCCACCTTTCCCTATTACGTCTTTAATCTTATCTGGACTTATTGTAAATGTTAAAGTTTTTGGAGCATATTTAGATACTTCTTTTCTAGGTTCTTTAATTTGTTTTTCAATTACATCTAATATTTCCATACGAGCTTTTTTAGCTTGTGCCAATGCTTCTTTTAATATTTGTTTAGTAATACCTTGAATTTTAATATCCATTTGAAGAGCACATATACCATTTCTAGTACCAGCAACTTTAAAATCCATATCTCCTAAATGATCTTCAAGGCCTTGAATATCAGTTAAAATAGTATAATCCTCTCCATCACTAATTAATCCCATAGCTATACCAGCAACTGGTGCTTTAATAGGTACACCTGCAGCCATTAAACTCATACATCCTGCACATATACTAGCTTGAGAAGATGAACCATTACTTTCTAAAATTTCAGATACAACACGAATTGTATAAGGGAATTCTTCTTCTGATGGAATAACTTGTAAAAGCGCTCTTTCACCAAGTGCACCATGACCAATTTCTCTTCTTCCAACACCTGAATATCTTCCTGTTTCACCTACTGAAAATTGTGGGAAATTATAATGAAGAATAAATCTTTTAGAATCTTCTATTCCAAGTCCATCAAGTATTTGATGTTCACCAAGTGCTCCAAGAGTTGTAATAGATAAACTTTGTGTTTCTCCTCTTGTAAATAAAGCAGAACCATGTGTTCTTGGAAGTATATCAATATCAGTAGAAAGTGGTCTTATTTCATCCATTTTTCTTCCATCAATTCTTATTTTTTCCTTAACAACAATATTTCTAAAATCACGATATTCAATATCTGAAAGTATTAATGATACTTTAGTTAATAATTCTTTTAATTCTGTATCTTTTAAATTACTATTTTCTTCTTCATATTTATTTAATATTTCTTCTTTTATTAAGTCAATAGTAGCATATTTTTCTTGCTTATCTTTTATTCTTAAAGCATTATCCATTTTTTTGCCAACTAATGAATCAATTTCATCTCTAAGACTATCTTCAATAACTAATTTTTCATATTCCATTTTACCTTCAGCTATTTCAGATATAATTTCATTTTGAAATACAATTAACTCTTTTATTGCCTCATGCCCGAACATTAAAGCCTCAAGCATATCATCTTCTGAAACTTCCTTACTTCCTGCTTCTACCATATTAATAGCATCCATAGTACCTGATACAGTTAAATCAATATCAGATTGTTCCATCTCACTTACTGTTGGATTAATAATAAACTTTCCATTTACTCTACCAACTTTAACGCCAGCACATGGACCATTAAATGGAATTTTACTTATACAAGTTGCAAGTGAAGATCCAAATAAAGCCGTAAGTTCTGGTGAATTATCTTGATCAACAGATAAAACTGTATCAACTATTTGAACTTCATTTTTAAAATCACTTGGAAAAAGTGGACGAAGTGGTCTATCTATCATACGAGCAGCTAATGTGGCATTTTCTGTAGGTCTACCTTCCCTTTTTATAAAACCACCTGGTATTTTGCCAACTGAATATAATTTTTCATTATAAAGTACTGTAAGTGGGAAAAAATCAGATAATATATTAGCTGTTTTAGAAACTACACAAGCTGTTAATATTACAGTATCTCCATATCTTACAAGTACAGAACCGTGAGCTTGTTTAGCAAGTTCACCATGTTCTACAATAATTTCTCTTCCTCTAAAAATTTTTTTAAATACTTTTTTCATAATTACCTCCACCTTTTAAAATAAAAGACACTTAAAATAAGTGCCTACTTTCTTAAATTTAATGCTTTAATTACTTCACGATATCTTGTAACATCGTTTTTAAATAAATAATTTAATAAGCTTCTTCTTTGACCAACTTTTTTAAGTAATCCACGACGTGAATGATGATCATGATCATGTTCTTTTAAATGTTCAGTCAAATTATTTATTTCATCAGTTAAAATTGCTATTTGAACTTCAATACTACCTGTATTTGTTTCGCTTTTACCAAATTTTTTAACTAATTCAGCTTTTCTTTCTTTTGAAACTGCCATAAATATTCTCCTTTCAAAATATTCGCTTACATCCAAGATAAAAATCGGAGAATTTTTTTTCTTAGAAATAAGTACATTAATAATATACACTATATTTTTAAAATATGCAAGTATTTATAAAAACATTTTAAAAGGTTTTAATACACCTGCTTCATCTTTGTATAAAAATATATTATTATCATTTTTAAATAAAACTTTGTCTTTATTATATATATTATCTATTAAACATCCATTTATTACTTTTTTTTCTAAGTTTTTATCTAAATTAACAACGTAGTAGTCTTTTAAAACATCCATAATATTAATTATTTTATAATCACTATCTATCTCATTTGCATCTTCTAACTTAAAATTTCCTTGCATAGTTCTATTTAATCCACTCATTATGGCATCATTATTTAAACAACTTGCTATATCATTAATTAAACTTCTAATATATGTTCCTTTACTTACTAAACATTTAAATTTTACAACTGTTTTATTATTAATAATTTCATATGATAACATATTAATATCATAAATTGTAACATCTTTTTTAGGTAAGCTAACACTTGTACCTTCTCTTGCATATTCATATAATTTTTTGCCATTTACCTTAACAGCAGAATAAATAGGAACTTCTTGTTTATAAGTTTTTTTAAATTCATTAAACACTTTTATAATACTATCTTTATCTATAATAGCATCATAATCTTTTAATATTTTACCTTCAGTATCTAAAGTATCAGTTTTAATACCAAATGTCATAGTAGCAATATATTCTTTAGTATCACTTGTTAGTACTTCACATAATTTAGTTGCTGTACCAACACAAATTACAAGCAAACCAGTAGCCATAGGATCAAGTGTACCTGTATGACCAACTTTTTTTGTATTTAATTTTTTAGATACTATATTAACAACGTCACGAGATGTACAACCTGACTTTTTATTTATTAAAATAATTCCATTAGTCATTTCTATCATTTAATATAATTAGAAGTCTTAAAATTTGTAAAACATTAGATATAACTGATGCTACATAAGTCATGGCTGCTGCAAAAAGCACAACTTTAACACTTTCATGTTCTTCAGAATTAATTAGGTTAAGTTTTAGAAGTTGATTTTTTGCTCTTTTAGATGCGTTAAACTCAACTGGTAAAGTTACTATTTGAAATAAAAGTGTTGCTAAAAGAACAATAATACTTATTTTTATATATCCTGTTATACCAGCAAATATTGAAACTAAAAGTCCGAAATAACCTAAATAAGATACTAAATTAACTATGGGTACTAAAAAACTTCTTAGCCTCATAAAAGAATATTTTTCTTTATCTTGTATGGCATGCCCTACCTCATGTGCTGCAACTGCGATAGCTGATATAGAAGACCCATTATAAATATTGGTTGATAATCTTACAACTTTTCTAGAAGGATCATAATGATCTGTTAATTCTCCTTTAACCTCTACAACATAAATATTTTCTAATCCATTTTCTTTAAGTATAATTCTTGCCACATCAGCTCCTGTTATTTTTTTACTATTTTCAACTTTAGAATATTTCTTATATGAAAAATTAATACCAAATTGAGCTGATAAAACTATTATAAATCCAATTATTGGAAGTGCATAATACAAAACTAATTCCATTTAAATCACCTCATATATTGTTCCTTCTTTTGTATCTTTAATTACTATATTCATACTTAATAATTCATCTCTTATAGAATCTGCTAATTCATAATTTTTATTCATTTTAGCAATATTTCTTTCTTCGATTTTTTTATTTATAAATAATACTAACTTTTCATCTATTTTTCTTTCTTCACGTTTAAATAAATCAAGTGATAAAACTGTATCATAAGATTTTATTAACTCTATTTTAGTATTATCTGTTGTATTAAGTTTAAGTACATCATATAAACATGTTAACATAAGTGAAGTATTTAAATCATTAGAAATTGCTGATTTAAATTTATCAATATATTCATCGTATAGATTTTTATCAATATCTCCATCGTTTTTTAAACTTAATACTTTATTTTTAAGTTTACTATATGTATTTAAAGTTTGATCTAATGCAGAATATGAAAATACTAATTGATTCCTATAATGTGATTGTAAACAAAATAATCTATAAGCAAGTGGATTATATCCTCTTTCAATAAGCAATGATAAAGTTAAAAATTCCCCATTGCTTTTACTCATTTTTCCACTTTTATCATTTAAATGCTCACCATGCATAAAATATTTGCACCACTTATGTCCTAAATAAGCTTCAGATTGCGCTATTTCATTTGTATGATGTGGGAATATATTATCAACTCCACCACAATGTATATCTAAATACTCTCCTAAATATTTAATAGATATCCCAGAACATTCAATATGCCAACCAGGATAACCTTCTCCCCATGGGGATGACCATTTCATAGTATGATTTGTAAACTTACTTGTTGTAAACCATAAAACAAAATCGTATGGATTCTTTTTAAAACTATCTTCATCTACAGAATCTCTAACCCCTATTTTTAAATCTTCAGGATTACCAGGTAATTCGTAATAATTTGAAACTTTAGATATATCAAAATAAACATTACCATTTCTAATATATGCATAATCATCTTTTATAAGTTTTTCAATCATTTTAATATACATATCTACTTGTTCACTAGCTTTTTTAATAATTTCAGGCTTTTTAATATTTAATTTATTAATATCATCAAAAAATGCTTTAGTATAAAAATCAGCTATTTCATATACTGTTTTATTTTCCCTTAAAGCTCCTTTTTCCATTTTATCATCGCCTGAATCTGAATCAGAAGTTAAATGTCCAACATCAGTAATATTCATACATCTTTTAACATTATACCCTAAATAATTTAGACTTTTTTCTAAAATATCTTCAAATATATAAGTTCTTAAGTTTCCAATATGCGCAAAATGATATACTGTAGGACCACAAGTATACATAGTTACACAATCTTTATTATATGGTATAAATTCTTCAATAGTTTTTGTTAGTGTATTATATATTTTCATATTTCACATCCTCTAATACATTATATCATAAATGTATAAAAATAAAACAAAAAAGGAATGATTACAATCATTCCTAAACCCCTCTTATCCTAATTTTTATTTAACATATTGTTTATCTTTACATTCAGTCATAGATCTAGCACTACCTAATGCATCAAATGCACGTACTACTACAGCTTCTAAGTTAGCTTCCTCTATGTATGCAATATCGTCTTTATATCCATTTGCATAACCTGTTGTAGCAAAGTAAGCAAATGAATCATCTATTGCCATCTTAACTGTAAATAAACCACCAGGTGTTAAATTATTTTTTGTATAACCTGCAATTTTACCAGTTTTTGTAGTATAGTCTTTCATATTTTCTACTACATTTCCAATAAAATATTGTTCGAAATGAAAATTACTTAAGTTAAATTCTTCTTTACTTTCTTCATTGAATTTTTTAACTTTATCAATAGTTCTCATAGAATTATAACGTACATTTACAATTAATTTTTTAACTTCATTTATTGTTATTTCGTGATAACTATTTGAACAATATATATTATACATTTCTGGTCCAATATGTTTAATCATTTCTTGAACATATTCTTTAGCATCATCAGTTAACATATCGTATAAATTATTATAAACTAATATTTTAAATTCATCTATGCCAATTGTAGGTATATTGTAAAAATTATGTTTACTAACATAGAATGCCAATGAATCTAACTCTTCTTTATTTATTTTTATGTTTTCAAATTCTGATTTAACTTCACTAGTCATTATAGAATCATTATATTCATATATTAATGATTTAATTTCATCATCAGTTAATTCTAAACCAATATATGATGCTTCTATTTTTAAATTTGAAACCATGGCATCTAACACATTTTTATCCATTTCTAAATCTTTTTTATTTACCGTTATATCATATAAATTATTAAATGTAGCATCTACTTCTTGCATAGTTTCTTTATCAATTTTATCAG
>CAQHJP010000031.1 GCA_948801035.1 uncultured Bacilli bacterium | reverse complement strand
CAATTACCGTGGATAAATTCAAATAATTAACATTTTATACACATTGTAAAATAAAGTGAAATAAATAGTTTTTAATAATTATCCACACAATCCACAACTATATAAAATAATAAATATTAAAAATAATAATAAAGGAGTGATTTTATGAATTTTAAAATAAAAAAAGAATATTTATTTAAACATTTAAACTATGTAATAAAAGGTATATCTAATAAAAATATTAGACCTATATTAAATTGTATTAAATTTGATTTAGAAAAAGATGGACTTTATTTATCAAGTACTGATAATGAAATTGCTATTAAAACATTTATAGATAAAAAATACATTGAAGAAAATTACACTTGTGGCAAATTTGTAGTATTTGGAAAATATATATATGAAATAATAAGAAAATTACCAAATGAAATTATAAGTATAGAAGAAGTTATGAATTCAAAAATATTTATTTCTACAACAAATAGTTCTTTTTCACTTAATTGTAATAATGTAGATGAATTTCCATCTTTAGAACTTGAAGAAAACAAAAATCCTATTATATTAAGTAATAAAGTACTTAAAAATATATTCAATCAAACCGCTTTTGCAGCATCAACTTCTGAAACACGACCTGCAATAACTGGTATTAATTTTAAAATTAAAAATAATATATTAGAATGTACAGCAACAGATTCTTATAGGCTTGCTAAAAAAACAATAATTTTAGATGAAAGTGTAAAAGAAGATATTAATATAATTATTCCTACTAAAAATCTAATTGAGTTATCAAAAATGTTTAGTGACGATGAAGAACAAGTAGAAATTCATATTTTTAATAATAAAGTTATATTTAAATTTGAAACTATTATAATGTTATCAAGATTAATAAATGGTACTTATCCTGATGTATCTAAATTAATTCCAACAGAATTTTTACTTAAAATTACTATAAATATGAATGAATTTTATTCATTACTTGATAGAGTTTCATTATTTTCAACAGAGGAAGAAAAAAATACTATTAAATTAGAATGTGTAGATAATACAGTTACAGTAAAATCTGATATACCAGAAATTGGTAATGTTGTTGAAAAAATAGAGGTACAAAAAAATAATAAAGAAAATATTAAAATTGCATTTAGTTCAAAATATATGATGGATGCTATAAAAGTAATAGATTCTGAAAATATTGAATTATCATTTAATGGAGAAATAAAACCAATTATAATTAAAAATCCAGAAGATGAAAATTTAACTCAATTAATAGTTCCAATAAAAACATATTAAAGTGTATTTTTTAACACTTTTTTTATTTTTTTCAAAAAGTGACATTTTTTTTAATATTTGTATAATAAAATATAAACTAAATTTTTATTTAAGGGGGAAAATATGGATAATTATATAATAAATTTAGATACATTATTTATAGAAAGTGTATCTAAAGAAAAAATAAAAATTTATGATAAAAATGGTTTATATGAAGTAAAAAAAAGTATGTTAAAATTATTAGAAGAAAGTTGTAATTATTATGGTAGTAGTTTTAAAGGAAGGTGTGTTGGTGCTAAAAGTATGTTAAATATGAATTATAAACTTCCAATTATAGTGGATGAAGTAAAGGAGGTTATACTAATTCCAACATCTTCTATTAAAAATAATAATTGTATTTGGATATGTATTAATAATATAGAAGATTATTATAAAAATAATAATGAAATTACAATTGAATTTATAAATCAAACAAAAATAGATTTTAAAATATCTTATAATATATTAGAAAACCAAATTTTTAGAGGAACAATGTTATTAAATAGATTAAAAAGAAGAAAAAATGCAATTGAAAATAGGTAAATAATGCTTATTTTCTTTTATTTATGCTAATTTTGTGATATAATTAATATGTAGTAAGGGAGTACGTAAATATCTAAAAAATGTATTTTGAGCCATATTTTTGGAAAAGAGGAATTAAATGGTAATAAGTGATGTAAAATTAAAAAATTTTAGAAATTATTCAAATTTAAATATAAAATTAAATCCTCACATAAATATAATTTATGGAAATAATGCTCAAGGTAAAACAAATTTACTTGAAAGTATATACGTATTAGGTCTTACAAAATCACATCTTTTAAATATTGATTCTACTTTAATTAAAGATAATGAATTTATTTGTAAACTTACAGCTTCAGTACTTGAAAATAAAATTAAAAAAAAATTAGAAATTACTGTATCAGATAATTCTAAAATATTAAAAATAGATAATAGTGAAATAAAAAAAGTAAGTGATTATATTAACAATAGTTTAAATATAATTATTTTTTATCCAGAAGATTTAGAAATTATTAAGGGTTCACCAAATAATAGAAGAAATTATTTAAATTTAGAGTTAAGTCAATTATCAGATAATTATTTAAAAATATTAACTGAATATAATAAATTATTAAAAATAAGAAATGAATATTTAAAAAAATTAAATAAAAATATTAATGTTGATTTAACTTATTTTAGTATAATTACTAATTATTTAGTTGATAAAGGATATTTAATTTATAAAATGAGAAAAAAATTTGTAGATAAATTAAATGAAAATTGTGAAAATATATTTAAAAATATAACTAAAATATCAGGATTTAATATAAAATATGTAGCAAATTTTATTGATAATAATGATATAAAAATGTCTTTTAAAAATAGATTAGAAAAAAATTTAAAAAAAGAAATAAAATTTGGAACAACTCTTTATGGACCACACAGAGATGAATTAGAATTTTATATTTTTGATAAAAATTTAAAACAATATGGTTCTCAAGGTCAAAAAAGATTAGCAATATTATCTATGAAATTATCTGAAATTGAAATATTTAAACAATATAAAAATACGAGTCCTATAATATTATTAGATGATGTTTTTAGTGAACTTGATGATATTAAAAAAAATAATATTATTAAATATATAGATGAGGATATACAAGTAATTATAACAACTACTGAATTAAAAAAAATAAATAGATTTAAATCTTATAGTATTTATAAAATAAAAGATGGAAATATAGTTAAAACAAAAGAGGTGAAATAAAATGGAAGAAAATAAACATTATGATGCATCAGATATACAAGTATTAGAAGGTTTAGAAGCAGTTAGAAAAAGACCTGGTATGTATATAGGAACTACTGATGTTAAAGGACTTCATCATTTAGTATGGGAAATAGTTGATAATTCGATTGATGAGGCATTGGCAGGATATTGTAAAAATATTGAAATTATAATAAATAAAGATAATTCTATTACAGTAAGAGATGATGGACGTGGAATACCAGTTGATGTACATCCAAAAACAAAATTATCTACTGTTGAAACAGTTTATACAGTACTTCATGCAGGAGGTAAATTTGGCGGTGGCGGATACAAAGTATCTGGAGGACTTCATGGTGTTGGTGCATCTGTTGTAAATGCATTATCAAAATGGGTTGAAGTAACAGTATATAAAAATAGTTCTGTTTATTTTATTAGATTTGAAAATGGTGGACATACAAAGGAACCTTTAAAAATTATAGATAAATGTAGTGAAAATAGAACTGGTACAAGTGTTACATTTAAACCAGATCCAGAAATATTTGATACTGATATATATGATTATAATACTTTAAAAGTAAGAGTAAGAGAATTAGCATTTTTAAATAAAGGATTATCTTTAACTTTAAGAGATGATAGAGATTTAGAAGATACTACTGGCGAAACATTTTTATATGAGGGTGGTATTAGTGAATATGTAAAGTTTATTAATAAAGAAAAAACACCAGTTCATAGTGAAATAATTCATTTTGAAGGTGAAGAAGATGGTGTTATGTTTGAAGTAGCTATGCAATATAATACTAGTTATAATGAAAATATATATTCATTTGTCAATAATATTAATACTCATGATGGTGGAACACATGAAGAAGGTGTTAGACGTGCACTTACTCGTGTTATAAATTCTTATGCTAAAAAAACTGGAATTTTAAAAGAAAAAGATGAAGCTTTAACAGGAGATGATGTTAAAGAAGGTTTAACTATGATTATTTCATGTAAACATCCAAATCCACAGTTTGAAGGTCAAACTAAAGGAAGACTTGGAAATTCTGAGGTAAGAAAACTTGCAGATAGTGTTTTTTCTCAAGGATTTGAAAGATTTTTAATGGAAAATCCTGAATCAGCAAAATTAATAGTTAATAAAGGAATTCTTGCATGTCGTGCTAGAAATGCAGCTAAAAAAGCAAGAGAAATAACTAGAAAAAGTGATTTATCTACTACAAGTTTAGGATGGGGAAAACTTGCAGATTGTAAAAGTAAGGACCCAAAAATATCTGAAATATTTATAGTCGAAGGAGATTCTGCAGGAGGATCTGCAAAGCTTGGACGAGATGCAATGACACAAGCTATTCTTCCTTTAAGAGGAAAAATTTTAAATGTGGAAAAAGCAAGACTTGATAAAGCATTAGGTAATGAAGAAATAAGAACAATTATAACATCTTTTGGTACAGGTATAGGTGATGAATTTGATTTATCTAAATTAAGATATGACAAAATTATAATAATGACCGATGCCGATGTTGATGGATCTCATATTAGAGTATTACTTTTAACTTTATTTTATAGATTTTTTAGGCCAATTGTTGAAGCAGGTCATGTTTATGCTGCACAACCTCCTTTATTTAGAATAAGACATGGTAAAATAAGAAAATATGTTTTAGATAAAGAAGAAATGGAAAAATATTTAAGAACTTTACCAGAAAATGTTAGAAATCGTGCTGAAATAACTCGTATGAAAGGTTTAGGAGAAATGGATGCTGATGAACTTTGTGAAACAACTATGGATATTGAAAAAAGAATTTTAAGAAGAATAACAGTAGAAGATTGTATGGCAGCCGATTCTATTTTTGAAAAATTAATGGGTGAAGAAGTAGAACCAAGACGTGAGTTTATAGAAGAAAATGCAAAATACGTAGAAAATCTAGATATATAGGAGGTATAGTATGGATAATGAAGAAAAAAAAGATGAAATAATTGAAGAAATAGATACTGACGATACCGATGATTCTTCTAATTCTTCGTCTAAAAATATATTTCATGAAAGAGATAGTTTTCTTGAAAATAATATAGTAGATGAAGTTTCTAAATCATTTATAGATTATTCAGTAAGTGTTATAACGTCACGTGCTATTCCAGATTTAAGAGATGGATTAAAACCAGTTCATAGAAGAATTTTATGGTCAATGTATGAACAGTCTAATACACCAGATAAACCTCATACTAAATCAGCAACAACAGTTGGTTATGTTATGGGACACTATCATCCACATGGTGATAGTTCTATATATGATGCTATGGTTCGTTTAGCTCAAGATTTTAATCAAAGATATACTTTAGTTGATGGTCATGGAAATTTTGGTAATATTGAAGGTGATTCAGCAGCAGCATATCGTTATACAGAAGCTAGACTTGCTAAAATATCATTAGAATTATTAAGGGATATTAAGAAAAATACAGTAGAAATGTTAAACAACTATACTGAAACAGAAAAAGAACCTTCAGTTTTACCATCTAGATTTCCTAATATTTTAGTAAATGGCTCTATGGGTATTGCAGTTGGTATGGCTACTAATATTCCACCACATAATTTAGGAGAAGTAATAGATGGTTGCGTTGCTTATATAGATAATCCAGATATTGATACGTTAGAATTAATGAAACACATTAAAGGTCCAGATTTTCCAACTGGTGGTATAATTCTTGGTAATTCTGGAATTAAAAAAGCTTATGAAACAGGACGTGGGTCAATTACTATTAGAAGTAGAGCTTATATTGAAGAAAATGGAAATCATAACAACATAGTTATTACAGAAGTTCCATATGGGGTTAATACCTCTGATCTTAAAAATAAAGTTGCAGAACTTGTTAGAGATAAAGTAATAGATGGTATAGCAGATTATCATACTGATTTAAAAAATGGTGTTAAAATAACTATTTCACTTAAAAAAGATGCTAATCCACAAGTAGTTTTAAATAATTTATATAAACATACAAATTTTCAAATTAGTTATGGAATAATTCTTTTAGTAATAGATGACAGAACTCCTAAAATTTTAGGACTTAAAGACATAATTTCTAAATATATCGATTATCAAAAAGAAATAATTATTAGAAGAACTACATTTGATTTAGAAAAAGCAGAACAAAGAGTTCATATATTAGAAGGTTATAAAATAGCCCAAGATAATATAGATGAAGTAATTAAAATAATTAAAACAGCAAAAAGCGATGAAGAAGCAAAAACTAACTTAATGTCAAGATTTAATCTTACTGATATTCAATCAGAAGCTATATTAGAATTAAAACTACGTAGATTAACAGGTTTAGAAAGAGATAAAATAGAAGCAGAATTAAAAGAACTTCTTGCACTAATTGAAGAATATCGTTCAATACTTGCAAGTAATGAAAAAATACTTGGAATAATTAAAAATGAGTTACTTGAAATTAAAGACAAATATTCAGATGAAAGACGTACAGAAATAGATATGACAGCAATTGAATATATTGAAGATGAATCATTAATTCCAGAAGAAGATATAGTAATAACTTTAACTAAAAATGGTTATATTAAAAGAGTAACTACAGAAACTTATAAAACTCAAAGACGTGGTGGTGTTGGAATTAAAGGTATGACAACAAATGAAGAAGATTTTGTTGAAAATATTATTAGTATGACAACACATGATTATTTATTATTCTTTAGTAATAAAGGAAGAGTATATAGAATCAAAGGTTATGAAGTACCAACATTTAGTAGGCAA